>JAFAYS010000044.1 GCA_019240175.1 Chloroflexota bacterium
TCTGGATGAACTCGCGCAGCCGATCGAGCATCTGCGGCGAAATGTTGCCCTTGCCGTCGGTCCAGCCCTCACTTTTGCGATACGGCACCAGTACGCGCACGGTATTGATGCCCAGCTCACGGCGCGCGCGCGCCAAATCGCGATCGACGGCGGCACCGTCCCACTCGGTCCACATAAAGCCCCAGGGATGATTGGCGGGATAATAGTTGGTGCCTTTGAGCGTGACAATCTGGCCTTGCTGCTCAAGCCAATTTCCGGCGATCGTCACAAAGCCGGGCGCGGGAGCTTTGGGCGTGAGCGCGGCCTGCACCTCGACGTCGAGCAGGCCCTGCAAGATCGTGCCGCTGTGATCTTCCAGTCGCGCGCGCTCAAACCACTGCGTCAGCACCCGATCGCCGGCGCTGTTGGTCTCAAGCTGCGGCTCGGTCAGCGGCAAACCCAGCAGCGCCAGGCTTTCGCGCTCGCTCACGCCACGATCGCCTAGCTCCAACCCATGACCGAGCCAGTAAGCCAGAAAACCACCACAAATATTATGTCCAGTCGCAGCAAAAAAGCGACAGCCGGAGGCAGCACCGACCGCAGGCTCGGCAGATCGACCTAGCTGCGCCAGGCGCTCGGCTCCCAAACGGCCAAGTTGGATCGTGTAGGGCTCCGGCGCGTCGGGATGCGACTCAAGCCGATAGCGCTCGAAATGCTGGCTGGTACGCGGCCCTAGCTCGGTCGCGTCGGGGAGCGCCGGGCCGGTGGGATAGCCAAAGACCGGCAGGCCGCCGCTACGCGTCCAAAAGTCAAGAAACGGCGCATCAATGCAATCGACAATACTAGCCACGCCCGGAAAGCAGAGCGGCTGAGCGGCCAGCGGCGCTTGGGAGCCAACCGAGGCGGGAAGCAGCGTCAAAACGACGGGTAACACCATCAGAAGCCGGGAAATCATGTAGCGATCTTTCTAGGAGCGGGGGATTAGTAGGCGCGTGGGAAGTGTACCATAACGGAGAATAAACGGAGAACCTAGAACCTAGAACCCAGAACCTAGAGCCGAAAGACAAACAAAGAACATAGAACAGAGAACAAGGAAGTACCAAGACCCCCTCGCCTGTGCCGAAGGCAACGGGAGAGGGGGAAAGCGCGTAGCGCTGGGGGTGAGGGCCTGATCAGGACACAGCCCAGCTCAACATCTACCCCTTGGGCTTGTAGCCAACCTGCTTCAGCAGCTCGCGGGCGATCACGTGCTTCTGGATCTCGTTGGTGCCCTCAAAGATGCGTGTCACGCGAGCATCGCGGTACATACGCTCAAGTGGCAGCTCACGGCTAAAGCCCATGCCGCCGTGGATCTGGATCGCCTCATCGATGACCTGCGAGGCCGAGTCGGTGCAGTAGAGCTTGACGATCGATGACTCGATTGTGGCCGGCTTGCGATTGTCGACCAGCGTGGCACAGTGATAAACGACCTCTTCCATGGTGTAGATCTTGACCGCCATCTCAGCTAGCTTGAACTGGATCGCCTGGAAATCGGCGATAGGACGACCGAACTGCTGGCGCTCCACGGCGTACGCGCGCGCGTACTCGAACGCCTGCTTGGCCGATCCCAGCGAAGCCGCGCCCAGGCCCGCGCGTCCAATGTCCAGCGTCTGCATCGAGATCGCAAAGCCCTGGCCGGGCTGGCCGATCACGTTGGCGGCGGGAACGCGGCAATCCTCGAAGAAGAGACTGGCCGTGTGCGACGCACGCAATCCCATCTTTTCCTCGACCTTGCCGACTTTGAAGCCGGGAAAATCTTTTTCGACAATAAACGCCGTGATGCCGCGCGGCCCCAGCGACGGGTCGATCGTCGCGAAGACGACCAGCGTATCCGCGAACGAGCCGTTGGTGATCCACATTTTGCTGCCGTTGAGCACCCACTCGTCGCCGTCTTGGCGCGCCGTGGTCTTGATATGTGCCGCGTCCGATCCGGCATTCGGCTCGGTCAAGCACCAGGCACCGATCTTCTCGCCCGTTGCGATCGGCGTGAGATACTTGCGCTTCTGCTCTTCGCTGCCGCCGAGAAAGATCGTCATGCCGGCGAGCTGCACCGACGCGCCGATGATCGTGCCGACCGAGGCGTCGAAGCGATTCAGCTCTTCCATCAGAATGCAGTAGCCGGTGATGCCCATCTCGATGCCGCCGTACTCCTCCGGGAAGGGAATGCCGAAGAGGCCCAGCTCAGCAGCTTTTTTGAGCACCGGATACGGCACCGCTTCTTCCTCGTCGTACTTGCGAGCGACCGGCGCGACTTCTTTCTCGGCAAACTCGTGGATCGTCTGGCGTAGCATCTTCAGATCTTCGGATAGTTCGGTTGGCATGGTGGCTCCTTTGCGCGTTTCCAACGACGGTTTCTGATGATGGGAATGACGATTTTTTCGCGACCCAAATCGGCAGCGTTTGCGCTATACTTGAGTGCTCCTCGCTGCCTGGCGGGAACATCGACAAATCGGTTGCGCTACTCGTCTTGACGCAGCTATAATGAGGAAACCTGAAAAGTATTCAGATTATAAATCCGCTCTGACAACGCTGTCAAGCGCATGAGGCCCCCATGACTCGCAAACAATCGACGCCGACATCGCTGCTCAATCAGCCGAAACAAGCACGCTCGCGCCAAACGGTGACACGCATTCTCGACGCTGCGGCTGAGCTCTTCACCACGCAAGGCTACGATCACACCACGACCAGCGACATCGCCAATCGCGCAGGCAAGCCGGTCGGCTCGGTCTATACCTACTTCAAAGACAAGCAGCAGATTTTGTTGGCGCTGTGGGACATGCTCTATCAGCGGGAGACCGAGGCAGCGCTGGCTGTGCTAAGCGTGCAGCCGGCAAGCAATCTGCGCGAGATCATCGATCGGGCGGTGGCGCGTATCTTCGAGCGGCACATGCTCTACCGCAAGCTCAGCCCGACACTGGCTTATCTCGCGACCCAGGATGCGGAAGTTGCCTCACGGGTGCGCGATCTCAACCGGATCGCATTGGAGCAAATTCAGGGCTTTCTCAAGCAGATCAACGAGCACGGCCTGGGCTACATCGCCGATCCGGAGGCCGCCGCCGTGGTGATTCAAGTCGCGACCGAAACCCTGGCCGGCATGGGTCTACCCTACACCTCGCACGTCAGCCGCGCGCGTGTGCAAGCTACCCTCAGCGATATGATCTGGAGCTTTATCAGCGCGCCCGCCAATGCGCCCGCGTAGCCTGGCAGATTAGCTTTCGGAGGTCGATGCGCGCTGTGGGTCGGCGCTCGTGGTGCGGGCTTCGCTGCGGGCCAACAGGATCACTGCCGCCAGGATCAGCCCACCACCGATGATCTGAAGCGGCACGATCGTCTCGTGTAGAAACAGCATCGCCAGCAGCACCGTGACCAGCGGCTCAAACGTCGAAAGTGTCGAGGCATTCGTGGGGCCGACGCGCTCAAGGCCGGCGAAGAAGGTCACGATCGCTAGCACCGTCGAGATCAGCGCGATGCTGACGATCGCGCCCCAGCCCAGCGCCGTGGTCGGAAAGCTCGGCCCCTGAAACAGCGCGATCACCGAGTAAGTCACCGCCGCCGCGCTCATAATCACCGTCGACGACGCGATCGCTCCGGCGCGGGCCGTCACACGACTCCCGACCAAAATATAGACCGCATAGATCACCGCCGCCACAGCGCCGAGCACGATTCCCAGCGGCTGCCCGCCCTCCGCCGGCCCGATCGTCAGCGCCGTGCCGAGCAGCGCCAGCACCAGCGCCCCAAGCTTGATCGCCGTGATGCGTTCGCCTAAAAAGATCGCCGAGAGCGCCGTCACCAGCGCGGGATACACGTAGAGCAGCAACGCCACTAGCGCCGCCGAGGCCATCGTCAGCGCCGTGAAGTACGCCAGCGACTGGCCCACGTAGCCAACACCGCCGAGCAACACCAGACTGAGCAGCGTCCGACCGCGTGGAAACGATATCTGCCGCGCCAACATAATGCCGAGCATCACCGCCGCCGCGATCACAAAGCGCAGAAACAGCACCGTGATCGGATCGGCACCGGCGGCATAAGCGACCCGCGCGAAGATCGCCATCGCGCCAAACGAGATCGCCGAAATAATAATTAGAAGTGTGCCAATTCCTCGTTGCATAGGGCTGAGTGTAGAGAAGCTGAGCGAGCACGTCAAGCGTCGTTGGTCGTAGTTCTGAAGCGGCGTCAGGGCTAGCAATCATTCTGATAGGCAGCAGATTTACGGCTGTGCTATCATGAGTACGAACCTCGCCGCAAGGAGCTGTCATGTCGGCCAGCATCTTCATTTCCCACGCCACCAAAGACGACGCCTTTGTGAAAGATCTGCGCCAGGCGCTTGAAGGCCAGGGCTTGCAGGTTTGGGTTGATTCGCGTAATCTGCGCGGCGGCAACAAGCTCGCATCAGCCATCAACAAAGCGATTGAGCAGGCCCGACAGGTGATTGTCGTCCTTAGCCCCAACACCGTCAACTCGCCGTGGGTGCGTAAAGAAATCCAGAAGGCGCTGAAGGTTGAGAAGAAACGCAACGACGACGGCTACCGCGTGATTCCGCTGCTGCTGCCCGGCATCGAGCCGAGCGCACTAGCGCTGTGGTTCGACGAAGAGCCGGTTGCTGTACCTGTAAAGCTAGCAACAGGCAGCTTGAGCGAGGCCTTACCGCAGATTCTTGCAGCCTTGGGCGCGCGCCTGCCCGATGATATAAAACCAGAACACATTGTCCCGCCTCAGCCAGTTGAAGACCTGCTGCTTGAGCTGAGCGATCCTAAGATCGAAACTCTGGACGGCAAGCGGCGCGCGACTGCCACCGCCACGCTGGTCTATGATCCAGCCAATACTGCCGCCCCACGGATAGAAAGCAAGCGCTTCCGCTTCACCGCACCGCTCGGCCCGATCGAAGGCGAGGAACTGCGCTGGTACTTAGAGCGCTACTACCTGTGGCCGACGAGTGTCTTCAAAGAGCGGGCGGAGCGCATCGAGGCGGAATTGCCGCAGTGGGGCCAATTGCTGTACACGGCGGCGCTAGAGTCGAAGACGGCACAAGCGACGCTCACGGCCTGGGAGCAAGCCGCCAATGGTGCAGAACGCCGCTTTTCGGTGCTGGTCGATAGCGATCCGTTGGAAGGATCGAGCGCAGAAGAGCAGGCGCAAGCCCGCGAGGCCGCCAGCAGTTTGCTGACGCTGCCCTGGGAGCTGTTGCACGATGGACGCAGTTACCTGTTTCAGGGAAGCACTCAGTGCGTGTGCGTCGCCGCCTGCCAAATCGTCGCTCACAAGCTGTCGTTCCCACCAAGCTACCAATCCGCGTGCTGGTGGTCAGTCCCAGACCTGAAGATCAATACACCAGTTACATCGATCACCGCATCAGCGCCTTGCCGCTCGTTGAGGCCGTGGAACAACTGGGTGAGTTGGTCGAGCTCGCGGTGCTCACACCACCGACCTTCCCAGTCCTGGAACAAGCGCTACAGCGCGCTGTCGAGGCTGGCCAGCCGTTCGACGTGGTACATTTCGACGGGCACGGCGTGTACGATCGCGAGCATGGGCTGGGGGCGCTGTGCTTTGAAGATCCCAAAGACGTTAGCAAACTGCAAAATCGAGCGATGGAGCTAATCGACGCCAACCGGCTGGCGGCAATCATGCGCGATCACCGCATCCCGCTGGTGTTTCTTGAGGCCTGCCAGAGCGCACAGATCGAGAACGATCCAACGGCCTCGGTCGCCGGCAAGCTGCTGGAAGAAGGCGTCAGCTCCGTCGTGGCGATGAGCCATACTGTGTTAGTCGAGACCGCGCATCGCTTCGTGCAGGCGTTCTACACCGAGCTAGCCAGAGGTTCGCGTGTTGGCAAAGCGATGCTGGCCGGGCAGCAGATGCTCATGGCCGATTCCTTCCGCCTCAAGATCATGGGCGCGGGCGATCTGCATCTGCAAGACTGGTTCGTGCCGGTGCTGTACCAGGAAGAGAACGATCCCCAGCTGATCACGAAGCTATTTCCCGAAGCGGTACAGCAGATCCAGGCCCAGCAGCGCCGCCTGAGCCTTGGCGCACTGCCCGATCCGCCGTCGCATCATTTCCAGGGTCGCAGTCGAGAATTGCTGGAACTTGAGCGGCTCCTCGTCGATCAGCCTTACGCTGTGGTACGCGGTCAGGGCGGTGCGGGCAAAACGACGCTGGCCGTGGAGCTGGCGCGCTGGCTGGTGCGCACTGGTCGCTTCCGGCGCTCAGCCTTTGTCAGCGTGGAGCATATCAGCGACGTGCGCTCGGTGATCGATAGCCTTGGGCGACAGCTGCTACCGAGTTATTCCGTGGCTCCCTACGGCGAGAAACTAGAACAAGCCATTCAACCAATCGAGCGTGCGCTACGCGACCATCCTACGCTGATCGTGCTGGATAACATGGAAAGCATCCTACCCGACTCCACGGGACAAGCGCCGCCCGCAGCAGCGCCTTTCGAGGAGCTATTTGCGCTATGCCAAACACTACTTGACGCTGATACGGCTACGCGTATCCTGTTCACCAGCCGCGAAGTCCTGCCCGCGCCATTCGACCATGTAAGACGACATGTTAATCTCGGCCCGCTGAGCCGCGAAGATGCGATCGCGCTGGTAAGCCAGGTGATGGCTCAAGAAGGGCTCACACCCGCCGCCGAAGATCCCGGCGGCACCGCCCAAGAAATCACCGATCTGGTCGAGGCGGTAAACGGCCATGCCCGCGCACTGGTCTTGCTTGCCAGGGAAGTTGCCCGGCGTGGTGTGCGCGCCACCACCGAGAACCTACACCAGCTCATGGCCGACCTGCACAAGAAGCATCCTAACGACCGCGAAAACTCCCTGTATGCCAGCGTCGAGCTTTCCTTGCGCCGCCTGCCACCCGAGATGCGCGAGCAAGTAAAAGTGTTGGGTGTGTTTCATAGTGGAGCGAGTCTCATGGTCTGGGATCATGTACTAGGTATACCAGAAGACGACAGAGATACTGTGCCTAGACTCGCCATGGCCTTGATTGATGTAGGACTAGGTGAAGACATGGGCTATGGTCACCTTCGCCTTGATCCTGCTCTTCCGCCCTACCTCTTAAGTCAAATGGACAAGGTTGAGCAGGAACAAGCACGAGAACGCTGGGCTGAAGGGATGGTGCAACTAACCAATTTTCTCTATACGCAACGTTCACAGAACGTTCAACTCGCTGCTCTCCTAACACTGATGGAACTTTCTAATTTGTTAGCAATGCTGATATGGATACAGGATAAAATACTACCGGAACAGGTAGTTGATCTAGCTGATAGTGTGGAAAGGCTCTTCGCAAATTTAGGTCGTTCCCAAGCCGTTTCTCAGGCAATGTGGGTACGACAAGCAGCAGCACAGCATTTGGGAGAGTGGAACCATGCCCAATTCCAAACAGAAGACGCGACCTTTGACCGTCTACTAGAACGCGGTGATCTACAAGGTGCATACAGTATCGCTCAACACCTACTACAGCGATGTCTCTCTGCTGGCGAAACTGCCTATAACGGCGCAGCGTATGACCTGGCAGTAGCTTATTTCAACCTTGGCCGAGTTTTGAATAGTATCGGAGCCGCCGAAGCCGCAATACAACCTTTCGCAGAGGCGCAACACCGTTTCCAGAAGATGGCTGATATGGGTAATAGAAGTGCCGAACTGATGGCAGTCAATGCCATTGCCGAGAGTGGGCAATCGTGGGCTGAGTTAGGAAGGCTCGATGAAGCAGCAGCAGCTTTTGAAGAAGCCATCAAACGTAATGAAAAGCAAAATGCAATAAGGAATGT
>JAFAYS010000084.1 GCA_019240175.1 Chloroflexota bacterium
CCGGGCAGCCCGCTGTACAATATTCCTGCCGCCGTGCGCCTGACCGGTGCCCTCGATCAGGCCGCGCTCCAGCGCAGCTTCGATGCGATTGTCGCCCGCCACGCCGTGTTGCGCACTACCTTCCACACCAACTCCGACCAACAGCCCGTGCAGGTCATCGCTCCACCCGCGCCCGTCGCCCTGCCCACTGTTGACCTGCGCCACCTGCCCGTTGCCGACCGCGAGGCTGCCGCCCGTCGCCTCGCCGAGCAGGAGGCCCTGCAGCCCTTCGACCTCGGGCGCGGTCCGCTCCTGCGCGTCACGCTGCTGCAGCTGGCCGACACCGCCCATGTCGTGCTGGTCACCATGCATCACAGCATCTCCGATGGCTGGTCCGTCGGCGTCGTGATCCGCGAGCTTGCGCTCACCTACCCGGCCTTCGCCCGTGGCGACGCGCCCGTCCTGCCGGACTTGCCGATCCAGTACGTCGACTTTGCCGTCTGGCAGCGCGAGTGGTTGAGCGGCGCGGTGCTGGATGCGCAGCTGGCGTATTGGCAGCAGCAGCTCGCCGGTGCGCCGACCGTGCTGGACCTGCCCATCGACCGGCCCCGCCCGGCGGTGCAAAGCTTTCACGGCACGACGCTACCGTTCCGCCTCCCGCTCGCCCTGAGCCAGCAGCTGCACACGCTCAGCCAGCGCGAAGGTGCCACCCTGTTTATGACGCTGCTGGCTGGCTGGTACACCCTGCTCTTCCGCTACACCGGCCAGCACGATATCCTGGTCGGCTCGCCAATCGCCAACCGCAACCGCCACGAGATCGAGCCGCTGATCGGGTTCTTCGGGAACACGCTGGTGCTGCGCGGTGACCTCCATGGCAATCCCAGTTTCCGCACCCTCCTGGGCCGCGTCCGTCAGATGGCGCTCGGGGCCTTTGCCCACCAGGATCTGCCCTTCGAGATGCTGGTTGAGGCGGTGCAGTCCGAGCGTGACCTCAGCCGCAACCCGCTCTTTCAGGTCATGTTTGTGCTCCAGAACGCACCTGCCGAGCCGCTAGAGCTGCCAGGCCTAACGTTGGAGCCGCTCACACCAGACACCAGCACGGCCAAGTTCGACCTAACGCTGGGCATTATCGAACAGGCAGACGGCCTGACCGGTGAGCTAGAGTACAACACCGACCTGTTTGACGCGACGACGATGGTGCGGCTGCTTGGCCACTTCCAGAGTATGCTCGACGGCGTGGTGGCCGATCCTGACCAGCCGATCAGTAGCCTGGCGCTGCTGACAGACGCCGAGCAGCAGCAACTGCTGATCGCGTGGAATGCCACCGCTACGCCGTTCCCGCACGATCTTTGCCTGCCGCAACTGGTCGAGGTGCAGGCCGCCCAACGCCCGGATGCGCTCGCGGTTACGTGCGCGGATCGATCGCTGACCTACCGCCAGCTGGATCGACAGGCGAATCAGCTTGCCCATCATCTTCAGGCGCTCGGCGTGGGGCCCGATGTTTGCGTTGGCCTGCACCTGACGCGCTCGCTGGACTTTGTGATTGGCGCGCTGGCGGTGCTCAAAGCGGGCGGTGCCTATCTGCCGCTTGATCCGGCCTATCCTCCCGAGCGCATGGCCTTTATGCTGGAAGATGCCCAGGCTCCGATCCTGCTGACCCAGCACCAGCTGCCTGAGGTTGTGCCGTCGCATACACTCCACCGGATCTATCTGGATCGTGATTGGAGCACGATCGCTGAGCAGCCGGAAACACTGCCACGCAGCCTGGCGACCGCCGATCATCTTGCCTACGTGATCTACACCTCGGGGTCAACCGGCGTGCCGAAAGGTGTGGGCGTGCCGCACCGGGGCGCTCTCAACCTGGTCACATGGCATCAGCGCACCTACGATCTAACGCCTAAGGATCGCGCTTCGCTGCTGGCCGGTCTCGCGTTCGATGCATCGGTGTGGGAGATCTGGCCGTACCTGGCAAGTGGCGCAAGCCTGCACCTGCCCGCCGAGGACATCCGATCTGCGCCCGGCGCGCTGGTGGAATGGCTGATCGCGCAGGAGATCACACTCTGCTTCATGCCCACGCCGCTAGCCGAAGCCGTGATTGCGGAGCCGCTGGCCGAGCGACTGCGTCTGCGCGCGCTGCTCACCGGCGGCGATGTTCTGCATAACCAGGAGTGGAGCAGGCTGGCATTTCCGGTGATCAACCATTACGGCCCCACCGAAAATACGGTTGTGACAACCTGCGGCGAAGTCGAAGACAGCAGCACGCCGCTGCCCACGATTGGCCGTCCGATCGCCAACACGCAGGTCTATCTGCTCGACACGTATGGGCAGCCAGTGCCGATCAGCGTGGCCGGCGAACTCTACATCGGCGGCGCGAGTCTGGCGCGCGGCTATCTCGATCGGCCAGCACTCACAGCAGAAAAATTCGTCCCGCATCCTTTCGCCGGTCAAGCGGGCATTCCCACAGGTGCGCGGCTCTACCGCAGCGGCGATCTGGCGCGCTATCTGTCGGACGGCACGATCGAATTTATTGGCCGGATCGATCAGCAGGTCAAAATCCGTGGCTTCCGCATCGAGATCGGCGAGATCGAAGCCGCGCTGCTACGCTACCCAGATGTCCGCGATGTGGTGGTCGTGGTGCGCGAAGATTCGCCCAGCATCAGCGAGCATGGAGCTAAACGGCTGGTAGCCTATCTGGTGACCGACACCACACCCGCGCCGACCCTGAGTGAGCTGCGCAGCTTCTTGCAAACGTCTTTGCCCGACTATATGGTGCCGGCGGCATTTGTGTATCTGGACGCGCTACCGCTCACGCCGAACGGCAAAATCGATCGCAAAGCCCTGCCCGCGCCGGAGGCGAACCGCGCCGAGCTTGAGCAGACCTTCGTCGCGCCGCGCACCGCCACCGAAGCTCTGCTGGTCGATCTGTGGAGCGATGTGCTCGGTACGAACCAGCTCGGCGTGCACGACAACTTCTTTGCCATCGGCGGTCACTCGCTGCTAGCGACACAGGTAGTGTCACGCGTGCGATCTGCCGTGGCGGTCGATCTGCCGCTGCGCGAGGTCTTCGCCGCGCCCACCGTGGCCGAGCTCGCCGCCCGCATCGACGCCCTACGTGCCGACGACCAAGTCCAGGATGACGCGCCGCCGCTGCAACCCACTGATCGCAGCGGACCTCAGCCGCTGTCATTCAGTCAAGAGCGGCTGTGGTTCCTGGATCAATTGGAGCCGAACAGCCCGCTCTACATCATTCCCTCAGTGCTGCGCGTCGCCGGATACCTCGACACCAGCGCGTTCGAGTGGAGCCTTAACGCGATTATCAGCCGCCACGAGATCCTGCGCACGACATTCACGCTCGTCGCGGGCAAGCCCGTGCAAGTGGTTGCGCCGCCGACGCCGATTAATATATCTTCCGTAGACCTGCGTAGCTTGCCGCCGGACGAGCGCGAGGCAGCCGCCCGCGAGCTCGTCAGCACGGAAGCTCTGTTACCCTTCAACCTCCAACGCGGACCGCTGCTGCGCGTCACGCTGCTCCAACTTGCCGATACAGAGCATATTGTGGTGTTCACGACTCATCACATTATCTCCGATGGCTGGTCGGTTGGCGTGATTGTCGGCGAACTGGGCCAGCTGTATAGCGCCTTTACGCGTGGCGAAGAGCCGGCGCTCCCGGAACTGCCGATCCAGTATGCCGACTTTGCCGTGTGGCAGCGCAGCTGGCTACAGGGCGCAGCGTTGGAACGGCAGCTCGGCTACTGGCAGCACCAGCTCGGCAGCCGAAACAGCCGTGGCCCTGTGCCGCTACTGGACCTGCCCACCGATCGCCCGCGTCCGGCGGTACAGTCGTATAGCGGCAATAACATCACCTGGACGCTGCCGCAATCGCTCACCGATGCCGTCCATGCGCTGAGTCAGCGTGAGCAAGTTACGCCCTTCATGACGCTGCTGGCCGCCTTCCAGGTGCTGCTGTTCCGCTACAGCGGCCAGGACGATATTGCGGTCGGCACGCCGATCGCCAATCGCAACCGCCGCGAGATCGAGCCGCTGATCGGCTGCTTCATCAACACGCTGGTGCTGCGCACGGATCTTTCCGGCGCGCCCTCGTTCCAGGCGCTGCTGGGGCGCGTCCGGCAGTCGACGCTGGGAGCCTATGATCATCAGGACTTGCCGTTCGAGGTGCTCGTCGATACGCTTCAGCCGACACGACAGCTGAGCTACAATCCGCTCTTTCAGGTGATGTTCGTGATGCAGAACACACCGGCGCAAGGGCTCGACCTGCCGGACATCCAGCTTAGCCTGGTCGAGATCGAAACCAGCACCGCCAAGACCGACTTGAGCCTGGAGATTGTACCGATTGGCGATACGCTCGTCAGCAGCTTTGTGTATAACACGGATTTGTTCGATCAGGCCACGATTGAGCGTATGATCGGCCACTTCGAGACCGTGCTCGCCGGCATCGTGGCCGATCCCACCCAGGCGATCACCTCCTTGCCACTGCTGACACCAGCTGAGCAGCAGGCGCTGCTGGTCGATTGGAACGCCACCGCCGATTTCTATCCCGGC
>JAFAYS010000169.1 GCA_019240175.1 Chloroflexota bacterium
TATACTGGCGGTGTGATGCGCCTCTGACGATTTGGTTCAGCTTTGTCAGGACTCGCTCAGGGCGTTTTCAGCTTGCAGTAGCATTGGCGTCATTCGCCCTATCAGGAACTTCTATGTACACCACAACTCCTACCACAATTGTCGAGCTGCGCTTCGGACCGCTGGATGTTCCCTTGATCGAGCCTTTCGCGATCGCCACTGGCGCGCAGCCAACCGCTCACAATGTACTGGTCGAGATCATCCTCGCCGACGGCACGCGCGGCTATGGCGAGGCGGCGCCGTTTCCGGCTGTGACGGGAGAGTCCCAGGCGAGCACGCTCGCAGCGCTCGCAGCGCTGCGCGAAGTGGTCATCGGCGGCGATGTGCGGCAATGGCGGACACTGGCGCTGGATCTCAAGGCTACCGACCTCAAGGCGGCGGCTGCTCGCTGCGCGCTGGAAACCGCAATCCTTGACGCGCTGACCAAACGGGCAGGCATGCCGCTCTGGGCCTTCTTTGGCGGCGCGAGTACCGAGCTCGAAACCGACATGACGATCACCGCCGGCTCAGTCGAACATGCGGCGGAGTCAGCCCGCTCGATTGCGGCGCGCGGCATCAAGACGATCAAGATCAAGATCGGCGGCGCGCCTGACCTGGACCGTGCGCGCATCGCAGCGATTCATGCGGCTTTTCCTGAAGCGCCGCTGATTCTCGACGGCAACTGTGGCTACGATGCTGACGGCGCACTGGCGCTGCTTGAGCAGCTACGCTCTGACGGTATTACGGTCGCGCTCTTTGAGCAGCCGGTCACCCGCTACGACCTCGCAGGGCTGGCGCAGGTCACCCGCGATGGTGCTACACCTGTCGCCGCCGATGAGTCGGTGACGACCGCCGAAGATGCGTTGCAGATCGTGCAGGAGCGCGCGGCGAATGTCGTCAATATCAAGCTGATGAAGGCGGGCATTGTGGAGGGGCTGGCGATCGCGGCGATCTGCAAGGCGGCGGGCCTTGGCCTGATGATCGGCGGCATGGTCGAGACGCTGCTGGCGATGAATATGAGCGCGCATTTCGCGGCGGGCCTTGGCGGGTTTTCGTTCGTGGATCTGGACACGCCGATGTTTATGGCGGAGCAGCCGCTGCGTGGTGGCTGGGTCCAAACTGGCGGACGGCTCTCGATTGCGCATGTCGAGGCAGGTCACGGCGTCGAGCCGATTGAGGAGCTACTCCGTTAAAACACAACGGCCAGTCACAATGTGACTGGCCTGCGTTGGTGCCAAGGACCAGGATCGAACTGGTGACCCCACACTTTTCAGGCGTGTGCTCTACCAACTGAGCTACCTTGGCGTACTATAGATTTTTGTCTGACATGGTGGGCGATAAGGGACTCGAACCCCTGACATCTTCGGTGTAAACGAAGCGCTCTACCAACTGAGCTAATCGCCCACAATGTAGTCTGTGGTGCCGAGGAAGGGACTTGAACCCTTACGAGGTTGCCCTCACTACCCCCTCAAAGTAGCGCGTCTGCCAATTCCGCCACCTCGGCTTGGTGCGTGCGTATTATACAAGCATCAGCGGCTTTGTCAAGGGGAATTCAAGAACCTAGAACCAAGAACCTAGAACCAAGGGAACAATCGAACAAAAGAACAAGGGAACAAGCAAAATCGAAGGGTTCATTGGATCTAGGAAGGCTGATCAGGAAGATGCTGCATCCAAAGGTAATCCACTGGCTGGCCCTGATTAAAAGCCTGCTGATCCTCCTGACCAACCGGAGTAAAGCCTGCTCGATGATAGCAGGCGATCGCAGCGTGATTTTCAGGCACGACGCGCAGGAATACCCGCGAGTACTCGGTGCGCCGCGCCTCCTCAAGCAGGAGCAGTACTAAAGCTCGGCCAAATCCTTGCCCGCGATGTTCCGGCGCGACAATCAATCGTGCTAGCTCTACCTCCTGCTCGTCCGGATCGATCCATAGCTCGCCGTAGCCAAGCAGTGCTGTGCCATGGCTGAGAATGTACGGTTGGACATCGGGGTCGGCGTGCCAGCGCTGAACCGCCGCTCGTGGTACCGGCCAGGCTGTCTGCGGCCCGGCCCACCAGCGCGCCTCGTCGATGGTCTGCGGCCAGGTAACAATGCTCGGCGCAGCTTGCGGCGAATAGCGGCGTAGCTGAAGCTCGGTTTCATTATGGGACATAGTTCTTCCTCACGCGCTAAAAGACTATCGTACACCGTACAACGGCACGAGAACTATAGACCATTGGAGAGCGCTAGAAAGTTGGTGTTTGGATCGATCAGGTGCTAGGTTGGTCTATAAAGTGCGGTGATCAGGCATGCCGCAAAACAGCTATAAAATATTGTTGCCGAACCAAGAGATCGACGGCCATGTTACAATATAGCCACTATGCGCATCTGGGCAATCGCCGACCTGCATTTATCTTTTGCCATGCCGAAGCCGATGGACGTTTTCGGCGAGCGCTGGCGCGACCATCCACAGCGTGTCGCTGCCGCGTGGCGTGACCGCGTCGCTGAGGATGATGTCGTGCTGATCGCGGGCGATAACTCCTGGGCGCTCAAGCTGCCCGAAGCGCTCGTCGATCTGCGCTGGATTGCTGAGCTGCCTGGTCACAAAGTGCTGACCAAGGGCAATCACGATTATTGGTGGGACTCAGCCCGCAAGCGACGCGCAGAGCTACCGCCGCGTATGATGCTGATCGAGGCTGACGCGATTGAGTGTGGCGATTGGGTGCTCTGCGGAACGCGCGCCTGGCTCACGCCTGGCCATCCCTCATTTAGCTATGAGACCGACGAGCGGATCTATAATCGTGAGCTGGGCCGTCTAGAGCGCGCGCTGGCTGCCGCGCAGCGCATCTCGGGCGGCGCAAAGCCGATCGGTGTGCTGCTGCATTACCCGCCGTTCTATCCCGACGGAAAACCGACCGAGTTCGCCAAGATGATCAGCGCCGCGGGAGCTAGCTTCTGCGTCTATGGTCATCTGCATCGCCGCGCCGACTGGAACCTGGCCGTGCAGGGTCCTCGCGACGGCGTGCGCTATCACCTGACAAGCTGCGACTTTCTCCAATTTGTGCCATCATTGATCGTCGATGAGCATGGGCACGTCGCCGACCGCAGCTTTGGTGGCTGAGCCAAACCAAGGCCCTAAGCACCGGCGCTAAACAGAACATTCGTATGTACAATGGTAGATGGTATCTGCCGAAATGATCGATTAAAGGAGTGTATTGTGGCAACTAGTGCTGTACCGAAGCGGCATGAAATACCCGTAGAATATACCTGGAATCTAGAAAGCTTCTACACCAACGATCAGTCCTGGGAAGAAGATTTTAAGCGCCTCGAAGGCATGCTGCCGGATCTGGCGCAGCTGGCAGGCACGATCGGCCAGGATGCTGAGTCGATGCTTGATGCGTTTCAGCAGCGGGACGAGGCCAGCAAGCTGATCGAGCAGCTGTATGTGTACGCGTATCTGCGCCAGTCCGAGAATACTGCCAACTCGAACTATCAGGCGCTGTTCGAGCGTGTTTCCAGCTTGTACGTACGGCTGGGCTCGACAACGGCTTTCTTTGAGCCGGAGATTTTGGATGTTCCCGACGATCGGCTGAATGAGTTTCTGGGCTCGATCGCTGAGCTGCGCGTGTATGAGCAGGCTTTGGCCGAGCTGCGACGACAGCGCGCGCACTTCCGATCGGTCGAGGTCGAGGCGCTGTTAGCGGAGAGCGGCGAGATCGCCCGCGCGCCCGAGTCGGCGTTTGAGATGCTCAATAACGCAGATCTTAAGTTCCCGGTGATCAAGGATGAGGAAGGCAATGACGTCGAGCTGTCGCAGGGCCGCTATATTCTCTTGATGGAGAGCAAGAACCGCGACGTGCGCAAGGCCGCCTTCGACGCCATGTACGAGACCTACGGCAAGGTCCGCAACACGACCGGATCGCTGCTGGCGAGCCATATTCGCTCCCACATTTTCTACGCCAAAGCGCGCAACTACAGCTCGGCGATCGAGGCCGCGCTCGATCCTGACGCGATCCCGCTGACGGTCTACACGAATCTGATCGAGACGATTAACGCCAATTTGCACCATATGCATCGCTACATGCGGCTGCGCAAGCGTCTGCTCAAGCTGGACGAGCTGCACATGTACGATATTTATGTGCCGCTGATCGGCGATGTCGAGGCCAAGTACACCTACGAGCAAGCGCGCGAGATGATGATCGCGGGCATGGCACCGCTGGGCAAAGATTACACCTCGGCGATGCGCCACGGCCTCTACGATGGTCGCTGGGTCGATGTGTATGAGAATGAGGGCAAGCGCTCGGGCGCGTTCAGCTACGGCGC
>JAFAYS010000170.1 GCA_019240175.1 Chloroflexota bacterium
GATGAGCAGGGCGAGCTTCTGGCCGAGGTTTCGGATCTGCTGTTGTTGCCGCTGGCCGGCAGTCAGCAGCGTGCGCAGTCGGCAACCGATTGGGTCTACGATCTGGCCTGGCGCTCGCTGACGCTGCCTACGGGAGAAACCAGCGCATCGGGTTCCTGGTTGATTATTCCCGATCGCGGTGGCTATAGCGAGCGTGTGGTGCATGCGCTGAGTGCGCGTGGCGAGCAGGTGGTCGTGGCGCGCACTCAGCCGCCGCTCCTGGCCGACGATGAGTTGGTCGCGTCGTTTGGTGCTATGCTGAGCGAAGCCGCCGCTGAGTTTGGCGAGCGCTGGCGTGGCGTGATCTATCTGCGTGGCCTGGATGGCGCGCCCTTCGAGGAGCATACTGCCGCCTCGCTGATGGCCGAGCAAGCGCATGCTGTCGGCGGGCTGCTTGGCCTGGTCAAGGCGCTCGGGCAGGCGCGACCGGCAGCGAACCCGCGACTGTGGATCATGACCAGAGGCGCGCAGGCCGTGGCTGGTAATGAGGTCGCGCCGTCGATGGCTAGCCTGTGGGGCTTTGGCCGCGTGCTGGCGCGTGAGTTCGCCGAGCTGCGCGGCACGCTGGTCGATCTCGATCCCGCCGACGATGATGTCGCACCCTTGGTCAATCTGCTGGTTGGCGGTGATGGCGAGGATCAGATCGCCCTGCGCTATGGCCAGCCGCTGGTGTGTCGCCTGGTGCAGCGCCAGTTCCAGAAGGAGCAGCGCTCGCTGGCATGGCGTCCAGATGGTGCGTATCTGATCACGGGCGGCCTCGGCGGCCTCGGCTTGGAGATCGCCCGCTCGATGATCCAGCAGGGCGCGCGGCGCTTGATTCTGCTGGGCCGCACGCAGCTGCCGGAGCGCGCCAGATGGCAAGAAGTCTCGCCGATGAGCCACCAGGGCCGCTTGATCGCGGCGGTGCGTGAGCTTGAGTCGCTCGGCGCGAGCATTCATATCGCTTCAGTTGACATAACTGTTGAGGGTGAACTGGCGGCCTTCCTTGAAGGCTATCGTCGCGAGGGCTGGCCGTCGATCCGTGGTGTCGTCCATGCTGCCGGCGTGCTTCAGGACCAACTGCTCAGCAGCATGAGCCTCGACGATCTGCACAAAGTGCTGCGACCAAAGATCGTCGGCGCATGGGAGCTACACGGCCAGCTGCGCGATGAGCCGCTGGATTTTTTCGTGCTCTTCTCATCGATCGCGGCGGTGCTCGGCTCGATCGGGCAGAGCAACTACGCGGCGGGCAACGCCTTCCTGGATGCACTGGCCCACTATCGCCACAGCCAGGGCTTAAGCGCCCAGTCGATCAACTGGGGGCCGTGGAGCGAGGTTGGCATGGCGGCGCGCAACGGCGTGAACGATCAGCTGGCGGCCAACGGCATCGACGCATTTAGCCCTGCGCAAGGACAGCAGCTGTTTAGCCTGCTGCTTGCCGACACACGGCCTCAAAACGTCGCACTGGCCGCCAGCTGGCAGCGCTGGCCGCGTGTGGGTGGCAGCGCACTGGTGAGTGAGCTGCTGGCCCAGTTCGGCGAGGACCAGGCGACGATCCAGCCAAGCAACGCGACCGTTAGCCGTGAGCTGCTGGATTTGCCCGAGGCAGAGCGCAAGCCTTATCTGGAAACCTATCTGCGCCAGCTAGTCGCGCGAATTCTCGGTCTGGATCTGGCGGAGGTTACGGTTGTGCAGCCGATCAACACGCTCGGCCTCGACTCGATTATGGCGCTTGAGCTCAAGAATAGCATCGCCGCCGATACGGGTGTAGTGCTGCCGCTGGTCGCGATTCTTCAGGGCCCAAGCATCGGGCAATTTGCCGACTACATCCTGGGCGAGATCCGGCCCGCGTCGGAGAGCGACGAGCTGGAGCGGATGCTGGCCGAGATGGAGGCGATGTCGCTTGATGAAGCGCGCGACTTGCTGGGACAGATCAGCTGATTCACGAAGTATCAAAGCCAGGTGATTAATTAATCGCCGCGCCTAACATTCACACCAGGAGGATAGCCCGAGCCGGCCCCGCTGCCGGCTCAGGTGCCAATCTGCTATGACTGATTTCGCCGATCGCCTTGCCGCTCTGCCGCCCGAGAAGCGCGCCCTCCTTGCGCGGCGGATGCTTGAAAAGGGCATTGATCTTTCCAAAGATTACATCCTGCCGGTGCCGCGCACACAGCCGGGCTTTCCGCTCTCGTTTTCCCAGCAGCGCCTGTGGTTCTTCGATAAGCTGGTGCCGGGCAGCCCGGTCTATAATCTGCCCGTCGCGCTGCGCATCACCGGCGATCTGCGCGGCGATCTGCTTGAGCGCAGTGTCAGCGAGATCGTGCGGCGGCATGAAGCCTTGCGCCATACCTTCATCGATCTGGATGGGCAGCCGGTCCAGCGCGTTACGTCGCCGCAGCACATGCGCATTCCGCTGGTGGATCTGACCGCGCTGCCGGTCGAGCGTCGCGAGGCGCTGGTCCCCAAGCTGGCTGAAGACTCAGCCCGGCGCTCGTTTGACCTGAGCACCGGCCCGCTGATCGCGTTTGGCCTGGTGCGCGTGGCGGCTGACGAGCATATTCTGCTGCTGGTGGTTCACCATATTGTCTCGGATGGCTGGTCGGCGGGGATTTTTATTCGTGAGTTGGCCGAGATCTATAGCGCCTTCGCCGAGAATCGGCCTGCGCCACTGGCGGATCTGCCGATCCAGTTTATCGATTACGTGGCCTGGCAGCAGCAGCGCATGGCCGGCGCGACGCTGGAAGCAGAGCTCGCTTTCTGGAAAGCAACCCTGGCCGGCGCTCCTGCCGTGCTTGAGCTGCCCACTGATCGTCCACGGCCTCCGGTGCAAACCTTTCGCGGCAGCACAACCTCGCGACGACTGCCGCCAGAGATGAGCGCTGCGCTGCACCGGCTGTGCAAGCAGGAGGGCGCGACGCTCTTTATGGTCCTGCTGGCGGCCTTTCAAGCCTTGCTGAGCCGCTACACCGGCCAGCACGATCTGCTGATTGGATCGCCGATCGCTGGTCGCAGCCGCCGTGAGGTCGAAGGTCTGATCGGCTTTTTTGTGAACACGGTGGTGCTGCGTACCTCGCTTGACGGCAATCCTAGTGTCAGCGAGCTGCTGGCGCGCACGCGTACGACTGCGCTGAACACCTTTGCGCATCAAGATGTGCCTTTTGAGCAGATTGTCGAGATCATCCAGCCCGAGCGCTCGCTCAGCCACACACCGATCTTTCAGGTAGCGTTTGTGCTTCAGAACGCGCCGACTCAGGTCTTAAAGCTGCCAGGCGTCACGATCGAGCCACTGGCGATCAACAGCGGTGTGGCCAAGTTCGATCTGCACCTTGATGCGTCTGAGACGCCCGACGGCCTGCATCTCTTGATGGAGTACAGCACCGATCTGTTTGATCGCGCGACGATCGACCGTATGCTGAGCCAGTACGAGCGCATGTTGGCGGGATTCGTCGACAATCCCAGCCAGCCCGTCGCGCAGATTGATCTGCTGAGCCAGGCTGAGCGCACGCTGCTGAAGACCTGGAACGCCACGGTGCGACCGTATCCGGCGCTGAGTGTGCCGGCGCTGGTGGCGCATCACGCCGCCCGGCGTCCCGATGCGATCGCGCTGCGGTCCGGCGAGACCACCGTAACATACGGCGCGCTGGTGGCGCATGCTAATCAGCTGGCACATCGGCTCCAGGCTGAGGGCGTGGGACGCGGCACGTGCGTTGGCGTGTATCTTGAGCGCGGGGCCGAGCTGGTGACCACGCTGCTGGGCGTGCTGAGCGCTGGCGCGGCCTATGTGCCGCTGGACGTGAGCTATCCCCAGGAGCGTATCGCGCTGATGCTGGCCGATGCCGAGGTTACACAGGTGATCACCAGCAGCGCGTTGGCTGATCGACTGCCGCCCACCGTCCAGGGTCTGTGTTTGGATACGACGGATCTGACCGCCGAGCCGACCACGCCGCCCGCAGTGACGCTCGATCCGGACGACCTGGCCTACGTGATCTACACCTCCGGCTCGACGGGACGCCCCAAAGGCGTCGCCGTGCCGCACCGCGCGATCGTGCGGCTGGTCCACAACACCAACTACATCGATCTTTCGGCTACAGATGTCGTAGCGCAAGCGTCCAATGTCTCGTTCGATGCCGCGACCTTTGAGCTGTGGGGCCCGCTCACCCACGGCGCGCGGCTGGTGATTGTACCGCAGAGCGTGATGCTGTCACCACAGGATCTGCGCGATCTATTAGGCCAGGAGCAGATCACAACGCTCTTCCTGACTACCGCGCTCTTCAACCAGATCGCGCGCGTCGCGCCGATGGCCTTTGGTGGCCTGCGTTACCTGCTCTTCGGCGGCGAGGCGGTCGATCCGGGCAGCGTGCGCCAGGTGTTGCAGCAGGGGCCGCCGATGAGGCTGCTGCATATGTACGGCCCGACCGAGAACACAACCTATAGCACCTGGCATCACGTGATCGACGTTGCGGCGAACGCCTCGACGGTGCCGATCGGTGGGCCGCTGGCGAATGATGTTGCCTATGTGCTGGATGGCTACGGCGCTCCGGTGCCGGTGGGGGTGCCCGGCGAATTGTATGTCGGCGGCGATGGCCTGGCCTGGGGCTACCTTCAGCGCCCGGATCTGACCGCCGAGCGCTTCGTGCCCAACACGTTCGGCGACCAGCCGGGCGCTCGGCTGTATCGCACCGGCGACCTGGTGCGCTGGGATGCCGATGGGCAGATCGAGTATCTGGGGCGTATCGATCAGCAGGTCAAGCTGCGCGGCTTCCGCATCGAGCTGGGCGAGATCGAGGCGCTGCTGCGTAAACATCCAGCCGTCGAGGAGGCGGTGGTGATCCTGCGCGAAGACCGGCCCGGCGACAAGCGGCTGGTAGCGTACGTCGTAGAAGAACCTAGAACCCAGAACCTAGAACCTAACGGGGAACAAGAGAACAAGGGAACAAAAGAACAAGCGGTCATGGAGATTCCCCCTCGCCTGTCGCAACGGGAAAGGGGGCTAGGGGGTGAGGGCCTGCCCCCTTCCCTGCGCGCCTTCCTCCAAGAGCGCCTGCCCAGCTACATGATCCCGGCGGCGATTGTGCCGCTCGCAACACTGCCGATCAACCAGAACGGCAAGATCGACCGGCGCGCGCTGCCGATGCCAGATCTGCTTGGTGCGGAAGCTGGGCCTGCGTACGAAGCGCCGCAGACGCCGACCGAGGAGCTGCTGGCCGAGATTTGGGCGCAATCGCTGGGTGTGGAGCGCGTGGGCCGCAACGATAACTTTTTTGCGCTGGGCGGCGACTCGATCATGGCGATCAAGGTGGCAACGCTGGCAACACAGGCCGGTCTGAATATCTCGACCAAAGATGTGTTCCAGCAGCAGACAATTGCCGAGCTGGCGCTGCTGGCCGAGTCGACGGCGCACGGCGAGCAGCCTGGAACTGTGCCGCAGACGCCCAAAGCCCTGCGCCTGGCCTCGCTTGACCAGACGATCGCGCAAGGATTTTATCGCGCGGTGATTTTTGACAGCCCCGGATCGTTAGATCCGGCGATGTTGCAAGCTGCGCTGAACGCCGTCGTGAGCCATCACGAATCGCTCAGACTGCGCATCCTCCGCGACGGCGGCGTGCCGATGCTTGAGCTGAGCGACCAGCACGAGGCTCCGGCGCTCACGGTGATCGAGCTGGCGGGCGCTGCGACCGATGAGCGGAAGCTGGCGGACGCAATCGCTGAGCTGGGCGCGAGCTTAGATTTGGCGCGCGGGCCGTTGCTCACTGCCGCGCTGATCCGCCGTGCCGCCGGGCCGGACGGGCTGCTGATGATCGTCCACGAGCTGGCCGCCGATCCGCACTCGTGGTCGATCCTGCTGGAAGATCTCAGTCTGGCCTATGCTCAGGCGCGGCAGAGCAGGCCGATCTTGCTGCCGCCATCAAGCGCCAATCTCACCACCTGGGCGCGGGCGCTCCATGCGCACATGCTCTCCACGCCGATCGTCGAGGACATCGAGCGCTGGAAAGCGCAGGCAACCGAGCAGAGCGACGCTGCGCGTGAAGCACGCAAGCAAACCGGCGCGCCAAGCCAAAGCCTGATCACGCCGATCGACCAGCTGGCGACGGGCGCGGTCCTGCAACAGCTGCCCTCAACCTACCACGCGCAGCCTGAAGAGCTGCTGACGATGGTGCTGGCCTGGGCCGTTGGGCAGTGGCGCAGCACATCCACGGTGATCCTGGCGCTCGAAAGCGATAGCCGCGCCGATCTGATCGATGTGGTCGGATCGCGGGTGCTGGGCGGCCTTTCAACGCTCTACCCGGCGCAGCTCGATCTGCCGGCGGGCAGCTTGACCGGCGCGATCCCCGCGCTGAAGGAGCAACTGCGCGCCTGCGCTCGTCGCGGTCTGAGCTTTGATCTGGGCAGCACCCTGGCGGATGCGCCAACCCGCGATGCGCTGGCAGCGGTGCCCAATGCCGAGATTCGCTTCCGCTACGACGCGCTGCCGGCTGAAAGCGCCTGGTTTACCGCCGTCGGCGATGTGACGCCCAGCCTGACCAGCGACAGCCCCTACGCGATCGATGTGCGCGCTGCCGTGCGGCAAGGACGTTTGGAGTTGCGCTGGGAGTTCAACGCCACCTGCTACACGCCGGCGAGTATCGAGCAGCTGGCCCGTGGTTGCGTCGAGGCGCTACAGCAACTGATTGAACAGCAGAACAGCGTCACCGGCAAGAGCTATGTGCCCTCGGACTTTCCCATGGCGCAGCTCGACAAGGCCAAGCTCAACAAACTGCTGAATAACCTCAGCGGACCTCGGAGGAAAAATTAATTGTGAATCCTGTGACCATCGAAGATGTGTATCCTCTTGCCCCCACGCAGGAAGGCATATTATTTCATACCCTTGATGATAGCGGCACCGGTGCCTACTTTGTGCAGGCGAGTCTGGCGCTGCAAGGGCAGCTTGATCTCCTCGCTTTTCAACAGGCCTGGCAAACATTAGTTCAGCGCCACCCGGTCTTGCGCACCTCGTTTCACTGGGACGAGCTTGAGCAGCCGCTGCAAATCGTCCATAGCACCGTGACGCTGCCGTTCTCGGTCCTGGACTGGCGCGCGATTCCTGAAGATCAACAGGACGAGCGGTTGAGCGCGTTCTTGGAAGACGATCGTCGCGAGGGGCTGGATCTCAACGCCGCGCCGCTGTTTCGCATCACGCTGATCGAGCTGGGCGCGGATCGCTTTCAGCTAGTTTGGAGCCTCAACCATATCATCCTGGACGGTTGGAGCATCTCGCTGCTCTACCAGGAGCTGTTTACGATCTACAGCGGCCTGCTGAGCGGCAGCCGCGCCGCGCTGCGTGCCGCGCCGCCGTACAGCCGCTACATCTCCTGGCTTCAACGTCAGGACATGGTCGCCGCCGAGGCTTTCTGGCGATCCTTGCTGGCGGATGTTACCAACCCGACGCCGCTGCTGATCGAGCAGCCGGATTGTGCCGCCGCCGAGCAACAAACAATCGTCGAGATTAACCGTTTTGCCGAGCCAGGCTTAGCCGAGGGCTTGCAAAGCTTCGCGCGTCACGAGCGCATCACGATCAGCACGCTGCTGCATGCCGCCTGGTCGCTGGTGCTGCGCGCTTACAGCGGCGAAGATGTCGTGCTTTTCGGCTCGGTCAGCTCTGGCCGCCCCGACACGCTGCCGGAGGCGGAGCAGATCGCCGGGCTGCTGCTGACCACGCTGCCGGTTAGCGTCGCCTACACGCCTGAGACGCCGGTGCGCCAGTGGCTGGCCAGGGTGCAGCATCAGTTGGTGGAGCGCCGCCAGTTCGATTACAGCCCGCTGGTGCAGGTTCACGGTTGGAGCAATATCCCGCGCGGTCAGCCGCTCTTCGATTCGATTCTGGTGTTTGAGAATTATCCGCTCGACGATTTTCTGCGTGGCGCGACCGGGTCGCTGCGCTGCACCGACGTCAAGTTCATCACGCCGACAAACTATCCGCTGACGGTCCAGGTCATGTTTACGCCGGGCCTGACTTTTAGCCTGAGCTACGATGCCGCGCGCTTCTCCGCCGCCACCGCCGAGCGCGTGCTGGATCATCTCACAACCGCGCTGACCGCGCTGATCAGCAGTCCCGACGCCCGGCTGAGCGATCTGGATGTGCTCCCCGCGCACGAGCGGCAGTATGTGCTCACGCAGCTGAATGCTACACCGCTGCTGCCCGCGCTGGATCGCTCGGTGGCTGAGTACGTGGCGAGCTATGCGGCAGATGCTGGCCGAATCGCGGCGCGCGCCGGCGATCGATCGCTGACGTATGCCGGGCTGGCGGCGCGGGCGAATCAGGTGGCGCACTGGCTGCTCAGCCTCGATCTGCCCGACGATGCCCGGATTGGCGTTTTTGCCGAGCGCGATCTTGAGATGCTGATCGTTTTGCTGGCCTGTCTGCAAACCGGCTATGCCTACATCCCGCTCGATCCCGCCTATCCCGATCCGCGACTTCAGCAGATTTTGCACGACAGCCGCTGCGCCGTGATCGCCACCACCAGCGATCTCGACGCGCGCATCAGCTCCTTGAGCGAAACGGCCCACGGTTCGCCCATCTGGTGCTGGGACGCGAGCACGCCGGAGCTAGACTCACAGCCGACAATCGCTCCCCAGCGCGCGGTGCCGCCCCAGGCCGTCGCGACGGTCTTTTACACCTCAGGCTCAACCGGCCAGCCTAAAGGCGTGATGGTCGAGCAGATTGGGCTGCTCAACCATCTGTGGGCCAAGGTTAATATTCTTGAGCTGAGCGCCACCAGCCGTGTTGCGCAGACCGCCGCGCACTCCTTCGATATTTCGATCTGGCAGTTTCTGTCCGCGCTGCTGGTCGGCGGCGAAGTCGTGATCTACCCGACCGAGCTGGTGCTGAATCCGTTCGCGCTCTTCAGCCGCTTGCAGACCGACGGCATCACGATCCTGGAAACCGTCCCGACGCTGCTGGATGCCTTGCTCACAGCTCTGGATCAGCAGCCCGACTCTACGCTGCATCTGCGCGATCTGGCCTATCTGATCTCCAATGCCGAGACGCTGGCAGTGCCGCTCAGCCGGCGCTGGCACGCGGCGTTTCCGCATATTCCGCTGCTGAACACGTACGGCGCAACCGAGTGCTCCGACGACACGACGCATATCGTGATGCGTGCGCCGCTCGCGGATCGCACGGCGCGCGTGCCGGTGGGCCAGCCGATCGCCGGTTTTCAAATCTATGTGGTCGATCAGCAGCTGCGCCCGCTGCCGATCGGCTGTCCCGGCCAGATCGCGATGGCCGGCGTCGGCGTCGGGCAGGGCTATCTCGGCGATCCGATCAAGACGGCGGCGGCGTTTGTGCCAAATCCCTTCGATGCCTCAGCCGGCAGCCGCCTCTACCTGACCGGCGATCTGGGCCGCTGGCGTGAAGATGGCCAGCTCGATTTTCTGGGCCGCACCGATGGCCAGGTCAAGGTGCGCGGTTATCGCATCGAGCTGGGCGAAGTTGAGGCCGCGCTGGTGCGCTGCACCGGTGTTCATCACGCCGTGACCGTGGTGCGCCCGAGCGCGCAGCAGCAGCTTCAGCTGATCGGCTATGTGGTTGGTGACGCCGAGCTGACATCGGAGCGTGTGCGTGAAGATTTGGGCCGCCTCGTGCCGCGCTACATGATCCCCAGCCAGATCCTGATCCTCGATCAGATGCCGCTCAACGTGAACGGCAAGATCGATCGTCGCGCGCTGCCCGAGCCGATCGAGGACGCCGAGAGTGGCGCAGCGCTGGACGCGCCCCAAACGCCGGTCGAGGAGATTGTCGCCGAAGTCTGGTGCCAGGTGCTGGACTTGCCGGCAGTCGGACGCCACGATCATTTCTTCGATCACGGTGGTCACTCGCTGCTGGCCACGCAGGTGATCTCGCGTCTGCGCCAGCTGTTTGGCGTCGATCTGCCGCTGCGCACGATCTTTGAGCAGCCGACCGTCGCCAGTCTCAGTAGCCGCATCGCTGTGCTGCGACAGCACGCGCTCAACGATAATATCCCGCCGCTGCAGCCTGCCTCGCGTGAGCAGCCGTTGCCGCTGTCGTTCGCGCAGCAGCGTCTCTGGATCATGGATCAGCTGGTGCCGAACAGCGCGCTGTATAGCATGCCGGTCGTCGTGCGTTTGACGGGCACGCTCGATCGAGCGGCGCTGAGCACGGCTTTGGATGGGCTGGTGGCGCGCCACGAGTCGCTGCGCACGCGCGTGGATACGGTGAATGGCGAGCCGGTCCAGGTGATCGATGCGCCGGCGGTCTGTCCGCTGACCGTGAGCGATCTTGAGGCTGTGTCGCCCGCCGAGCGTGACGCAGCCGTC
>JAFAYS010000196.1 GCA_019240175.1 Chloroflexota bacterium
GGGCAGGACGTGGCGATCCAGCGCTGCGTGATTCGTATGCTCGACAAAGCCGGCGGCGATGTCGGCATCTACGCGCAGGGCGAGCGCGTGCTGATCGAGGACTGCGACATTCAGATCATTCCAGGCGGCGATCTGCCGGAATTTCCCGATGACGACGATCCGGAAACGCCGCCGGTCAATCCCGCCGATCCCTGCGCCGACGCCAACGATTTCTACGTCAATCTGATCTATCTGGTCTTCTACGTGGATCTGATCTGGGGGTTGTTTACCTATGACTTCGTGCCGAAGAAGCCGTATCAGACGCTGGGCGGCATTCAGATCGGCAGCGGCTCCGAGGACGTGATCGTTCGGCAGAACTTGGTCAGCGGCGGCGCGGGCAACGGCATCACGCTGGGCAGCGACATCGCGGATGTTGGTCTTGACGACTTCGATCCGCTGCCCGACGATGAGGAAGAGTTTCCCGAAGTTCGCCTCAACCACAACTTCGACCTCATTAGCGGCAGGCTAATGCTGGAAGACAAGCCGATCGGCGGCATGACGATCTTTTTTGACGACGGCAAGGGCGGCGTATTCAGCTTTCCGGTTGACGCTGAGGGCTTTTTCGAGGGCAAGCTACCGCCCGGCGAGTACGTCGTGACAATCTCCGACTCCAAGTACGGTGTGGTGCAGGTCGAGCCGCTGGGCGAGGGCAAATACTATGTGTTGCTCAAGCCGCGCGCGAATCAGCCGGAGCCTCCCGATGGCGGCGAAGATCTGCTGGCGTTCATCCACAAGGTCACGATCGCGGCCAACCGTATCGCCAACATGGGCTTTTCGGGCATCGGCGCGCCACGCTTTGTCACCTCCGACGAGGCGCTGCGCGATCTGAGCTTTGCCACCCAGGGCAGCACCAGCCGCCAGCTTTTGGCCCTGGTGTATATGACGACCGGCACAGTCACCGGCTTTGTGGTCGATCTGACGATCTACCGCAACACGATCGCGCGCTGTCTGCTTGACGCGACGCTCAGCAATGTCGATCAGTTTGCGATCGAGCGCGCGCTGGGCGGCATTTCGCTGGCGCTGTGCGATGGCGTGAACATCGAAGAAAACGTGATCGAGAGCTGCGGTCACGGCGCGGAAACGCCAGTATGCGGCATCTTTATCTCATTCTCGATCGACGTGACGATCCGCGAAAATCATGTGCTCAACAACGGCCAGGATCAGCGCGCCGAGCAGGCGATCGCGGAGATTGTGGCAGCGCCGGCTGCAACGCTCAAAGCCGCTCCTGCGCAGCCGAGCACCCTGAGGGCAGGCTTGTCGCCGCAGGCCGGCCTCAGCAATCGCGGCAGCTACATCGACAACCAGGCGGCCTACGAGCGCTATCGGCTGAGCGCGGCGACCGGCAACTTCGCGATCAACGCGCCGGACATTGATTTTCAGCGCGGCCCACGCGCCGGTATCCTCCTGCCGATCTGTCTCAGCACCAATATGTTCGCGGGCGCGGCGCTGCGCAAAGCCACGGCGAATCTTGGCGCGCAGGGTTTGACGACCGCCGCCGAAGGCCGGCACGCGGCGCGGATCGACGGCAACTATGTGGTGCAGCCGTTTGGTAAAACGCTGTTTGTCGGCGCGGCGGGCACGCTGTCGATCACAGATAATCAGCTGATCAGCGATCGGGCACTGCCGCGTGAGCTGGATGCGCTGGCGGGCGGCTTGAGCGGACGTCTCGCCGCCGACTTCAAGCTGGTCGACTTCGATATGTTCGCCTCGAACGTGATGGTCGTGGATATTTGTCCCGGCGCGTATGTGATCGATGTGCTCAAGGTCAAGAATGGCTTCAATACGAACGCGACGAGCACTAATCCTTTGGAAGCTACACCGATTCCGTTTGGCTTTCCCGACGGCAATGTGCTGTTTGCCGGTAATCAGATCAAGCAGGGCAATGCCGGAGCACGACCCACATCGGTCACGATCTTTTCGATGGACGACGTGAACTTTGTGGACAATCAGATCGATGTGCTGAACGCGACAAACATTCGGTCGACGGTGGTGGTCTTCGGCGTCAGCACGCGCGCCGCCAACAATCGTATGAAAGAGCCGCTGCTGGTGGAGTTGCCGGTGGGCGGCGTGGCTGTGCCGCCGCGCTTTTCGCTGGTCGAAGTCTGCTTTTCGGTCGGCGGCATGTTCAACAATCAGGGCCATTACTGCTTCCGGCTGCTGTCCGAAGACGGCAACGCCTCGGAGTTCGGCAATCTAGCGCTGATCAAGGACTTTCGCAGCTGCGGAGACATTATTCTCCAATGGCCCCAGCAGATGAGCGCAGCGATGTCGAGCGTGTTGGAGTCCAGCGCCGAATTCGCGCTCAATCTCAGCAAGCAAGCATAGCCGATCGCTGCGCGCTTCCCACGCGGCGGGGCGCGCTACAATCTTTATCGACCAGCAAAGCCGCAGTAGCTTAAGCCTGGAAAGGCGAGATATATGACACACAACGATAAACCGAAACATGGCGACGACGCTCTTGAGCGGCTCGGCGATCTTCAGCGGCTGGGACAAGCCTTGTTCGAGCGCGAGGCGGGTCGGCTGGCGCGCAAGCACGGCGTCGACGATCCCCGCGCCCAGCGCTTCATTCGTGCGGCTCGCGGCTCCCAGCAGACGCTTACCGCGCTTGAGGTTTCGCGTGACGCCAGGCCGCAGAATCTGCGCGCCGAGCAGGATGAGACGGTCGTCTACGGGCGCGTGTCCACCAGTGATCGCCGAAGCGTGGCCAATGTCGAGGTGATGATCGAAGATACCGGCGGGCGAGTTCAGCGCGCAGCCGGCAGCTCATCCACCGATGCCGGCGGTCGCTATAGCCTGCGCATTCAGCCGGCGGTCGCCGCTAAGCTGGCCGGCAAAGAGTACATTCTCACGGTGCGCAACAGCAGAGGCGATGTGATCTACCGCGCCGCTAGCACACTCAAGCTTGAGCTGAGCCAGGCGCTACAGGTAGATGTGGATCTCGGCCAGCGTGTGCCGCCGCGTCGCCCATCAACACAGCCGCGCTCGCGCCCACCGATCGAGGAGCCGGAACAGCCGGAGCAGCCGATTCGTCCGGTGCGGCCCACCAAGCCGGTCGAGCCGGTGGTCTTCAAGGTCAGCGGCCTGGTGCTCAGCAGCGAGCGCAAGCCTGTTTCCGGCGTGTTGGTGCGCATCTATGACAAAGATCGCCAGTACGACGATCTGCTGGGCGCGGCCTTGACCAATCGCAAAGGCGAGTTTAGCGCGCGCTATCGCTTCCAGGATTTCAGCGAGGGCGAGGCCACAGCCGATCTGTTCTTCGTGGTGCTCGACGCCGACGAGCAGGAGCTGCTTTCGACGGCGGATCAGGTCAGGTTCAACGCCGACCGCGAGACGATCGTCACGCTCACGCTGCCGAGCTAGAGCAGTGAGCGTATTGATTGCCCGGTAGGGGCGTATTGCGATACGCCCTGGGCGTGCGCAGCACGCCCCTACGGTCCAATGACTCCGCTCTCGTTGTAGATTCCGCAATTGACTCAGCAGGCCAGGAGTAATCAACAACTCCTGGCCTTTTTTCGACCGAATCGATCGTTTGTAGGGGCGTATTGCATACGCCCCGCGTAGCTCACGTCATCACACGCGGCTAAGCTCCGGGCTGATCGCCTGCACGACTTCCCCGAGTCGGCGCACGCCCTCGTCGATCTCTGCCGGTGTGAGCGCGCAGAAGGGTAGGCGCAGAAAGCGCTCGCCGTCCTGAGGATTGGCGAAGAAGCCGCGCCCGTCGCTACAGCGTACGCCGGCATCGGCGGCCTGCGCGCGCAGCATCGTGCTGGTTACACCTTCGGGCAGCGTGATCGAGAAGAAGAAGCCGCCATCCGGCTCGACATACGGCGTGGCCGGCAGGTAGTTTTGCACGGCTGTGCAGATCGCTTCCAGACGCGGCTGGTAGAGCGCCTTCAGCCGTTCGATCTGCGGCTCAAGATAGCCGCGCCGGCAGAACTCATTCACGATCGCCATGTTGAGCTGCGCGGGCATGATGTAGGTGTCTTCGGCGAACTGCGCGAGCTGCTGTAAAACCGCGGCGTCGCCCATCAGCGTGCCCACGCGCGTGCCAGGGCTGATCAGCTTGGAAAACGACGACAGCTGCAGCGTCCGCGCTGGTGCCAGATCGAACAGGCTGGGCACAGCACTGCCACGGTAGCGCAGCTGGCGGTATGGCGCGTCCTCGATCAGCCAGAAGCCGAACTGCTCAGCCCAGGCCGCGATCTGCTCGCGCTTGGCCTGCGAGGTCGTGACGCCGGTCGGGTTTTGAAAATCGCTGATGATGTAGAAGGCTTTGGGCACCTCCCGCTGGATCGCCGCTTCGAGCGCGTCGAGATCCGGGCCGTCCGACTCAAGCGGAATGCTGACGACGTTCTCGCGGTGGCGGCGCAGCAGCGTCAGCGTGCGATCGTAGGTCGGCTGCTCGACAAAGATTGTCTCGTTAGGCTGGATCAGCGTTTGACATAACAGCTCGATGAACTGCAACGAGCCGTTCGACAGCATCACCTGCTCGGTGCTCAGGCCCTGGCGCTCGGCCAGCCAGGCGCGGAGCGGGAGAAAGCCGTAGCTTTTTCCGTACTGCAGCGCCTCGGTCTGGCCGCCCTGGGCCAGCACGGCAGCAGCGCACTCAGCCATCTGCTCGGTGGGGAAGCTTTCCGGAGCGGGCACGCCGCGCGTGAAGTCGATCGTTTGTGAGATCATGCTACATCCTCTGTTGGGTCGCCGATGGATCGCAGCATCGAACATCAGGAGCCATCGGTTGGAACGCCTAGGCATTGAGTTGCGGCAACACTGCCCGCTTGTTCACCGCTGATTGTACCAAAAGCGCCGCGCTACTATGACAGCGCTTCAGCTTTGCCCGTAAATTGGCCCGATCCGCCTGTGATAGAAAAGCTGGTTTCTCATTTAATCATATGGCCTGGCTATCATACGTCGGGACTATTGGCTAGTGTCGTTCGGCGCGGTTTTCTCCATAATAATTGACGTTCCCACGTCAGCATCCTTCGTACCACACGTTCCTGAGCGGATGTACGCTCGCTTATCGCCTTCAACCAATCCTGCATGGAGGTCTTCGCAATGGCGGACCAGTACACCGAAGTGACCCACACCGGTTTCTTCAAGAATGTTTTCAACTCCTTCATTGGCGCGCTGATCGGCGTGTTGCTGTTCTTCGGATCGTTTGTGGTGCTTTGGATGAATGAAGGCACCGTGAATCTGGCCACGATCGCCCAGAAGAGCACGCTGGCCTCGGCGGCTTCGGTCGATCCGTCGCTGGATGGCGAGTTTCTCGCCGCGACCGGCAAGCTTAGCTCGGCTGAGACGCTCGGCGACGAAACGTTTTTGCGGCCCGGCAACTACCTGGCGCTTGATCGCAGCGTCGAGATGTACGCCTGGGTCGAGAAGACCAGCAGCAAGACCACGAAAAATACCGGCGGCAGCTCGACCACCGAGACGACCTACACCTACGAGAAGCAGTGGACCTCCAATCCCGAAAGCTCAAGCTCATTCCGTCACGCCGCCGGCCACAACAACCCCGAGCTGCCCTTCGGCAGCGGCAGCTGGAAAGTCTCGAACGCC
>JAFAYS010000337.1 GCA_019240175.1 Chloroflexota bacterium
CGGCGTGGCGCTGCCCGATCGTCGCGTATGGCCCCGGCGATGCGGCGCTGGATCACACACCCGACGAGCATATTGTGCTGGAAGAATACCTGCGCGCGATTCGTGTGCTTGAGATGGCGCTGGGTGAAGAAGTGAACAAAGGAACAAAAGACATACAAAGTAGCCGCGCTTTCTAGGTTCTAGGTTCTGGGTTCTAGGTTCTCTGGTCGCTCCTACCACAAGGCTACTCAGCAGACGCGAAATGACCGAAGGAGAGACAGGACCGATGTGCTGTGGCAAGCTATGGATCGTCCGCTATGCTACACAACGCCCTATGGAGCGTACAGAACCTGATGGATAGCTCCTCCAGCGACGATAGGACGATCCAACGTATGATTGATACATCGCTTAGCTCATCAAATCCCGCCAGCCCAGCAGACATAGCCCAGCTGTACAAGCAGATGCAATTTCAAGAAACGCTGCTTACAAACGTGCCGATGTCGATCACGGTGTACGATATCGTCAGCCGCTCGGACATTCGTCTGATCTACACGAATCAGGGCGAAACCGCCACCGGCATGACCCGCGATCGGATCATCGGCAAGCGGCTTGAGGAATACGTGGTGCCCGAGGAGGTTGCCCAGGCCTATAAGCGCTTCCATATGTGTATCGATAGTGGCAAGACGCTGCAGGTCGAAGATTCGTACACCTTCGTGAACGGCGCATACCACATGGAATTGACGTATATTCCACTGCGGAATGAGCAGGGAACGATCGCGCAAGTCCTGCTGATCGTCCAGAATATGACCGAGCGCAAGCAGCGCCTAGAAGACGAGGCGCGCCGGCAGTCAGAGCTGATCGAGCAGCAGGCAGCCACGCTGGCCGAGCTATCCACGCCACTCCTCGCGATCAGCGAAACGACCGTGGTGATGCCGCTGATTGGCGCAATCGATACGCGGCGCGTGCAGCACATTATGGACACGCTGCTGACAGGTGTTGCGGAGAAACGAGCCAACACCGTGATTCTGGATATTACCGGCGTCTCGGTCGTCGATACGCAGGTGGCCAACGCGCTGATCCAGTCGGCGCAGGCGGTTAAGCTGCTGGGTGCCGAGGCGGTACTGACCGGCATTCGTCCCGAGGTCGCGCAGACTCTCGTTCAGCTTGGCGTTAGCCTGCAAGGCGTCGTTACGCGCGGCACGCTCCAGGACGGCATCGCCTACGCGCTCAAGCGGTAATAGAATCCAGGCCCTCACCCCTACGAGGAAACAAAGGAACAAGGAAACAAAAGAACAAACGATCCAGATTCTTCCCGCGCCCTTGTTCCCTTGTTCTTTGGTTCCTTTGTTCTCCGGATTAGCCCCGCCAGGCCGTCAACGCCAGCAGCAGCCAGCCGCCCAAAAATGCCACGCCGCCCAATGGCGTGATCGCGCCCAGCCAGCGGATGCCGGACAGACTGAGCACGTAGAGGCTGCCCGAGAAGAGCAGCGTACCCACCACAAACAGCCAGCCGCTGGTCGTCAAAAGCCCGCTGGACCAGCGCGTCTGGGCCCAGGCTACCGCGATCAGCGCAAACGCGTGGTACATCTGGTAGCGCGCGCCGGTCTCGAAGATCGCCAGCATATCGTCGGTCAAACGCTCCCGTAAGCTGTGTGCGCCAAACGCACCTGCCGCCACACCTAAAAACGCTGAGAGCGCGCCGATCACCAAAAATGTTCGATCCATATCAACCTTTCGTTATGTCAAAAGCATAGTAAGCCGTAGCTGAGCATATTATAGCCGCCGACGCCGATCTTACGGCAGCCGCAGCCAGGGTCGTCCGTGGCTCAGAAACGGCCAGGGGATCGCAGCCAGAATCAGCAGCATCGTCAGGCCCAGCAGGAGCGTGCCGATCACAAAGCGCCGGCGGTCGTCGCTTATGCGTCGCGTGATCGTGTTCGCCATGTGCGAGACGCCGATCGCGATGAACATCTGGAGCGGATGTTCCAGTGCAAAGAAGCGCAGAATGCGGGTCTTCATGATCGTCGTCCAGGCGGTGTTGCTCAGCGCGCCCTGCACCAGCGAGCCGGGCAGCAGATACAGCGCCGCGCCGAAAACGAACTGCAGGCTGATGATCAGCGCAAACCAACGCATCGCCAGCCGATCCGAGCGAACCCAGGCCCGGCGGCGAATCCAGCCATCGACAAGGCGATAGAACGCCCAAAAACCAAAACCCAGCACCAGCCAGCGCGTGAGATTATGCAGCACCAAAAATGTCGTGTACATAGTTGAGCTTCCTGTGCTACGAACTCCGTCAGCGTAGCATGATCTCACGCGCACGACCATCCGATCCGCGCCTGAGCACGGCTACTGCCTGCAAAGCTCAGCAGCACCAACTTTTGCGCGACGCGATCTCAGGCGTATGTATGCAACCAGTCTCAGCGCATCTGGTCATGCGAACGCTCGGCAAACTCCGCCGCCAGCTGATCGGTTTTAGCGGCCATCACGAAGTCGTTGCGGTGCAGCCCGTTGATCGCGTGTGTCCACCACATCACGGTTACGCGGCCCCATTCCGTCACTAGCATGGGATGATGTTCTTCGGCCTCGGCCAGATCGCCGACACGCACCGTAAACGCCAGCGCGGTTTTGAAATCGGGGAAGCGAAAGATGCGCTCCAGCCGAGGAATCCCACCGACCTCGTAGAGCATCCAGTCGGGGATCTGCGGCTTGAGCTCGGCAACATCACCCGACGTGACACGCGGCGCGCTTTTACGGCAGGCGACACAGCGCTCTTGAGCTAGCTCACTCATAGTTCACTCCTGCTTCAAAAGGTTATTATACGGCCCTCACCCCCTGCGTCCCCCTACCCCGAACCTCGGTCGGCTTTGACCTCGGTTGCCGCAGGCGAGGGGGAATTTTCGGTACTTCCTGGTTCTAGGTTCTGGGTTCTGGATTCTGGGTTCTTGAAATAACAAACGACGCGAGAAGATCGCTCTTCCCGCGCCGCAAGCTAACAATAAAGGCTACAAGTTTAGCCGGCAAACGTCCGCAGCACCTCAGGAATGCCCAGCTCGATCTGCTCAGGCGTATCGGGCATACCCAGAATCGTCCAGCGGTTGGTATCGTCCAGGCGCGCGAAAATCTCCACGGCGGTCGAGCCGTCGCGGCTCAGCACATCCACTTTGGCAAAGCCGCCGGCAATGCGATCGACGCGCACACCCGTATCTTTGATACCAAGCCGTGGCTCGACCGTCGAGCGGGCGTAGCTCAACGCGCTCGTTTCAAGCGAGCGCTCAAGCTCGTTGTTCAGCCGCAGCTGCGACGGAATCTTGAACTCGTTATAAAAGTCGTCGCCGGGATTCTTGACCAGACCCGCCAGCGGTCGCCAGCGGCCCTCGATCTTGCGTAGATACAGCCAGGCCGGCGAGCGGTCCGCGCCGGTGGTCGGCACCATCAGCACGCGTGCAACATCCTGCTCGACCCGCTGGATCTGCGCTACAAAGGCTGGCGGTGTGCCCAGCTCGGCCTGAATCGCCGCGTTGATCGCCTGGTCGTCAGCGCCGAGCGGAAACGCTGTGAGATAATCACTGCCGACGTTGGCGCGCTCGATGCGAAAATCTGCCGGATTCTGCGGATCATTGGTCAGAATCGTGCGCTCAAAAACTTGCAGCGTGATCGTGCGTGTGGCGCTGCCTTTGGTGACCTGCGCCTCGATCACCGGCGAGAGCGGCAGGCCGACGTCGTGCAGCCAGCCGCCGGGAAAAAGATCCTGGCGATTGATATACTCCCAGAAAGGCCGCGCAACGTAGTGACCATTGCCAAAATCCTGGGCCTCGTTGACCGGCACGAAGATGCCGCGCTCGCCTGCATCGATCGGGCCGCCCGCGCTGGGCATCGGCGGCGGCGCCCGGCGCTCGGGCGCAATCGCGGCCTGAAGATCGCGGTAGGCCACACTCGATCGATCGCCGCCGACTGGGAGCGTCGCACCACCCTCGATCAGCGTCGCAGCCAAGCGGCCATAGGCGAAGCGCCAGGCCGGATTGGTTTGCGCCTCGGGATGATACTCGATCCGCCCTTTCTCGAAGACTTGCGCATAGACCAGCTGCTCGCCCTGCGCTGTATTCGGCACTTGCAGCAGACCGGTACGCGGACCACCGAGCACACGCAAGCCCTGGCGCTGGTTATAATATTCGGCAAACGGCGCGGCGATCGGCAGCCGGGAGCCGCTCTGCTGCGCTACGATCGATGACTGTGTGAAAGATGTAGTGGTTGTGAGAGCCGAAGTGGAGCTTGGAGCGGCTAGCCAGGAGCCTGGCAGCAATAGCGCGGCGATCAGCGCGTGCCGAAGCGAGTAATGCATTGTTTTCCTCCTCAAATAGTTAATCGGATTTAACTCCTTCCTTAGCTAAACGCCTCGATCGCAGCGTCTGTTCCGAGTTTTGCAATTCCTTCAGTGGCTGATCAGTCGCCTATCAGTTCTGCGGATCAGCGTCGTGCGCGAAGCTCTCGCTGAAATGCACGGCGTATGGTACGCTACAGCGGGAGGCTTGAAGCGGCCACAACGAGATCTTCCACGTGGCTTTGCGTGTGGGCTCCCACTATGGCAGAACGAGCACCTGCTTGTTCGTGTTCGACTCACCTGGCTCAGGGAGCGCGCCGCCCGGCAACCGATCAACGGCCTTGCAGGTTCAAACCTCCGCCAACGATCGGGCGCTCTCCGAGCCGGCATATCACACGAGACACATATGCAATGGTTGATTCTCGCGGCGATCGCGGCGGTCTTCGCGCTGATCGTTTGGCTGCGCCGCCGACTGACGCGCATCACGATCTTTGAGTACCAGCGCGGTATTCTTTACACCGACGGTATCTTTCGGCGGGTGCTCACACCGGGCGCGTACTGGTGTTTCATGCCGCGCACGACGATCACCAGGCTGGATCTGCGCCCACGCTTCGCCTCGATCAACGGACAGGAAGTGCTGAGCGCTGACAATGTTGGGCTGCGGCTCAGCCTGGCGGCCAAATATCAGATTATCGATCCGCTCAAGGCCGCGCACAACAGCGACAACTACGAGACCGCGCTGTATCTTGAGCTTCAGATCGCGCTGCGGGATCTCGTGGGCGCAGTCAAGATCGACGAGCTGCTGGACAAGCGCCAGGAGTTGAGCGCGCAGTTGTTTGAGCGCAGCGCATCGGCGATTCAGGCCTTGGGGCTGGAGCTGCTGTCGGTCAGTATCAAAGACGTGATGTTTCCGGGAGAATTGAAGCGCATCTTTGCCCAGGTGGTCAAGGCACAGAAAGAAGGGCTGGCCGCTCTAGAGCGGGCGCGCGGCGAAAGTGCGGCGCTGCGCAATCTGGCCAATGCCGCCAAGATGTTGGAGCAGAACCCAGCGCTGATGCAGCTACGGCTGCTGCAAACCGTCGGCGACGGCTCGGGCAATACCGTGGTACTGGGCATGAACTCACAGGTCGTGCCCCTGCCGATCAAGCCCGGCGGCGCTGCGTCCTCGGGAGCGCCCAGCGAATCACCAGATCAATAGCGTTGCTGCGTTCTCAAAAGCGGTTGCGTGCTTGAGCCGTCTTTAGTATCCTTGAGCCGATAGCAACGCTCAGGAGGATGCTCATGATCAAAGGTTTTCGCGACTTTATTCTGCGCGGCAATGTGATCGAGCTGGCGGTCGCCGTAATCATCGGCGCGGCGTTTGGTGGCATAGTAACGGCGATCGCGGAAGGCTTGATCACGCCGCTGATCGCGCTGTTTATGAATGTTGATGGCCTGGAAGGATTGAACACCGGAGCGTTCAAATGGGGAACGATCCTCGCCGCGATCGTCAACTTCCTGATCACGGCGTTCGTCGTGTATTTTTTCGTGGTCGTGCCGATGAATCGGCTCATGGAGCGCTTCAAGCCATCTGAGCCTGCGCCACAGAAGACGCGGCCCTGCCCCGAATGCCTGAGCGATATTCCGATCTCCGCGCGTCGTTGCGCCTTTTGTACGGCGGATGTCACGCCACAAGCTGCGCTCGGCGCATAACTCCGCTCGTTTTACGCACAGCAAAAGCCCGCTCTCAATGGCGAGAGCGGGCTATTTTTCTTGGGCGAGCTTAGGCGGCGGCGTTCGCGGCGTTCGCCTTGTTGAACTTCGCCATCAGGCGGCTCTTGCGGCGCGCGGCGTTGTTCTTGTGCAGCACGCCCTTCGACACAGCCTTGTCAAGCTCTGAGCAGGCCAGGCGGATCGACTCGACCGTCACCTCGTCCTGGCTGACAATGTTCTGCTCGGCCTTCTTAACAAACGTCTTAACGCGGGAACGAACTTTCTGATTGCGCAAGCGCTTGCGCTCGTCTGAACGAATGCGCTTCTGAGCGGACCTCGTATTCGCCAAAGGAATGCCTCCAACCTTAAATATCGTTATAATGGCCATGTACTGGCTGCTGACGGGTGATTATATCAAAATGCTGAAGGACACGCAACCACATGTCGCAGGTTTCTTCGATCACAGGGCGCTCGGCGCGCTGGCGGATGGTCCTCAACACGGGCATTGTGATGCTCGGCGCGATCTTGAGCCGGCTACTGGGCGTGGTCCGCGATGGCATTATCTCGGCGCGCTTTGGCGTGCAGCCGGAGCTCGGCGCGTTTCGCGCGGCGTTCGCGATTCCGGATCTTTTATATTTTGTGATTATCGGCGGTGCGCTGGGCTCGGCGCTGATTCCTGTCTTCGGGCGGCTGCTTGAGGAGCAGCAGGAAGATCGCGCCTGGGAGCTGGCCAACACGATTCTAACGACCTCGTTTGTGGCCTTTGTGCTGATCGCCGGGCTGGTAGCGGTCTTTGCGGAGCCACTGCTGGCCTACACGGTTGCGCGCGGCTACGCCGACGATCCCGCGATGCTGGGCCTGGCCGTCCACCTGATGCGGCTGATGCTGATCCAGCCGCTGCTGCTGGGTCTGGGCGGCCTGATGATGGCGCTGCT
>JAFAYS010000421.1 GCA_019240175.1 Chloroflexota bacterium
GATAATATGCATCGCTGTGGGCTGGTCGTCGCGCATCGTGATTTCCCTGGTGATTGGCGACAGGCGCTCGGCGCTGCGATGTCCGAGCTACCTGCCGGCTGCTACCGTTTGCTTAACCGCCATCAACCGTCAAACGCGAAATCGTCGACATAGATCGTGGCGTTGAGATTGGCGACATCCAGCAGCATATCGGCTTTCACCGCGCCAGCCGGAGCTGTCAAGCTCTGTGTCACCTGCGTCCAGCCGCTGGTGCTGGCGTTGAAGGTGCGTACCGTCACCGTGCCGATCGGATCGTTACTGGCGTCGCGCCATTTGACCTTGATCTTGAAGGTAAAGGTATCAGTGGTCGACGGAATATTGACCCAGCCGCTGAAGGCGTAGCTTGAGCCACCGTTCAGGTTATTCATCACCTGCTTGATCGTCGCGCCCGAGTTGTCGGTGGTGAAGAAGCGACCGGCGTAGCTACCGCCGTGGACCTGCGCTGAGCTGCGGGTGAACTTGTTGTTGCTGCTCCAGGCGTCGGGCTTGCCGTCGTTGTTGGCGTCGAGCTCAAAGCCGGGATTGGCCACATGATTACCGCTCGGCGGCGGTCCTGCTGCCAGCTCGATCTCATAGATCTTGCCGTCGTTCTCGTTGGGATCGTTGTTGTTGTCGACGCCGCGATCGACGATGTAGAGCGTGTTGACCGACGAGTTCTGGCTGCCCGGCGCGATCGTGATATCGCCCGGCGCGACTACATCCAGCGCCGAGATATCGATGGTGTTGACGACCGTGCCGGTGATTGTTGTCTCGATAATCCCCGAGTTGCGGTCGTTGCTGATGATGTAGATCGTGTTGGTGGCCGGGTTGTAGTCCACGCCTTCGGGGTCGGGCTGGCCGAGGATCGCCGTGTCGAAGTGCGTGACTTGATCATCACCGGCGGGCGCTACGCCGTCGAAGTTGCCGTTGTTGCCCGGCGAGACCACGTAGATCTCTTTGCCCGCGCCGTCGGTGATAAAGAGCTTGCCGGCACCGAAGGCCAGACCCTCGGGATCTTTATTGCCGAATGCGGTTGTGCTAAACGAAGTAATCGAGTCGTCGCCGGTGCCGAAACGCCGATCGCCGCCGAGATTGATCACGAAGATCTTCTGCTTGCTGTCGTCGGAGACGAAGAAACGACCGTTGGCGCTATCCACCTCGATCTCGATGCCGGTCGGCTCGTTCGAGAAGCCGGTTGTCGAGTAGGTGTTGACCAGCGATCCGGTGCGGCTCGTCTCGAAGAGGTTTGCGCCCTGGAAGATGGGCATTTCTTCGACCTCGCCGTCGGAGACCAGCAGCGTATCACGGCCCGGCCAGTAGCTAATGCCCGACGGATCGGGGCTGGGCTTGGACCAGAGCGACGTATCGATCGTCTGGATAAGATTGGCGGTCAGGTTGGCGCGCAGCGGCGCGGCGCTGGCGGAGCGAGAAGCACCGGAGGCCATAACAATAGCGGTAACCAGCAACAGCGACCAGCTCGACAGGTGTTTGTTGAAACTAAACACGGTTTCCTTCCTTCCGATTGGGGGGTTGATCGGCCCGAGATTAGGCGTGAGTTGGATGAGCCGCCGGGACAATCGTGTGAGCCGCCGGCGCGCGGCCCATACGGTTACGAAACGCCTCAAGCACATGCCATGCGGCAATCCGCGCCAGATGCAGCGGCCAGTCCACGCCAAGCAGCAGCGCGCGATCGGCAAGTGATAGCTCCAGCGGCTCCGGCGTGTAGCCATAGGCCTGCATTTCCCGGCCTATGTAGCGCTGCATGAAGGCGAGATCACGCGGCGACAGCACCTGGCGGAAGCGTCCGATCGAGCCCGTCGAGATCTGGCCGGGCTTGTTTTTGCCGTACGAGCTGTTGCCGCCCTTGTTGCGATGCGTCGGCGCGCCCTCCATGGTCAGCATCGCCGGCGTGTACGGCTCGTCGATAAACGCACAGATCTCCCGCAGCATCTGCTCGGGCGCTGCGACCAACGACTCGTAGCGCACCAGCAGATAACGCTCCGGGTAGCGATCGGCGTTGCGCTGGGCCAGCTCGATCGACTTGCGCCAGCGCGCCGCGCCGGTGCCGACCCGGCCACGGATCGTTTTCCAGCGCGTGATCGCCGAGGCATAGCGATCGCGCGGATCGCGCAGCATATGGATCACGCGGGCGTTGGGATAGGCAGCGAAGATCGCGTCGATGTAATGCTCGGTGTTGAGCGATTTGTCGCCCCAGCGGGCCTTGCCCAAACGCTCAGCATGATGCTCTTCCAGCAGGGAAAACAGCCGCGCGTAGGTCGGCTGGCCTTCCCGGAACTCGCGGCGAATCCGCTCGGCGTCGGGCTGCAGCTTGATCAGCCGCTTGTAGCGCAGCATCGCGTCCAGGCAGCGCTCGAAGTTGGCCTCGTCGCGCAGATCGCCGTACAGATTGTAGAAATAGCGCCACAGGTTGGTCCGCCGCGTCATCGCGATATTGGGATGCGATGCGAGCAGGGCATACATGAGGCTGGTTCCGCTGCGCTCGATCCCCGCTAAAAAGATAGGTCCACGATCCATGTAGCTATTCTCCCATCAGGCTATCCGGTGTTAGTTAGGCCAACCTCAAGCGGTCGCCGGTATCCGGCTTTTTTATCTCGTTCTGGCGATCAGCTGCTTGCGGGAAATCTGCGCCGGAAAGCTGGCGTGCAGCGATTCCAGGGCGTGCCAGGCGGCAGCGCGCGCCAGGTTGGTCGGCCAATCGACCAGCGCCAGCACCAGCCGATCCGTGAGTGACAGCCGAAGCGATCGCGCGGTGTAGCCATACGCCTGCATCTCCCGCCCGGCGTAGCTCTGCATAAAGGCTAGCTCGCGACGAGACACCGCGCCGAGCGGAACATTGCCGACTGCGCTCTCCGGCACATCGGCGACGACGCGATCCAGGCGTGGATCGTCGCTAAAGCGCATGGCGTTTTCCAGGGTGACCATGTCCGGCACAAACTCTTCGCCCAGAAAATCGCACACCTCGCGTAGCGTCGCCTCACGATCCGCGATCAGCGACTCGTAGCGCACGACCAGGTAGCAGTCAGGATAGCGCCGCAGATTGGCGCGCGCCAGCCGCACCGAGTGCCGCCAGCGTGCCGTCGCGCTGCCGACCGGACTTTTATCGCCGCCCGACGACGAGCGAATTTTAGAAAAGCGCTCGCGTGGATCGCGGATCATATGGATCAGCCGCGCATTGGGATAGGCCGCCAGCAGCTCGTCGGCGTAGCTCTCGATC
>JAFAYS010000591.1 GCA_019240175.1 Chloroflexota bacterium
AGCGGCTCACGCGAGGCCGGGCGTAGCAGGCCAACACCCAGCGCGATCGTCGTGGCGACCAGTGCGGCTAGCCCAACGCTCTCGGCGTTCCAGTCGGCGAGCGCCTGCCACAGGCTGAGCTGCGTCATGTTGGCCAGCACCACGCCGGGCAGCAAGACGATCAGTGCGCCGAACACCGCCAGCAGTCCGCTCTGAATTTGTCCGCTGCGTGGTTGTGTTTTGAAACCAGAGCGCGGCGTGAAGCTGTTGTAGAGCGCGCTCCACACGCCGAGCAGCGCCAGCGCCAGCGCCGTCGGGATGACGTAGCGCAGCGTGGTCTCAGGATACAAGCCCAGCAGCTTATCTAGCAGCGCAAAGGGCAGTCGTGCGGTGTAGGGCAGCGGATCGTGGCCGCCGGCGAAGAACGGATCGTAGGGCGGCAGCGTGGGCGTGCGCACCAGCGCGGTCCAGCGCGCTACGGTCTCGGAGGGTGCCGCGCTCAAACCTAGGCGGTAGAGCAGCACGCCTGCAATCAGCGTCAGACCATACAGCGCCTGCCCGACGATCAAGCCCGATCGTTGTGCGCTGATCAAACGGTTGAGCTCGCGCCGTCCCTGCCACAGCTGCCAGCCGCCGCCGATCACGATCGTGGCGAACCAGGCCAGCAGCAGCCAGCGGCTCATGCTCACGATCTGAAGCGCACCGATCAGTGCCGGCACACTGGCGAAAAGCAGCAAGCCCAGCGGACGTGCCAGGCTCAGGCCGCGATCCGGCAAGGGCAGTCGCAGCCGCCACAGCAGGCCGATCATGGCCGCGCCGAGCACCTCGATCGCCAGCAGCCAGATCAGCAGGCCCAACAGACCGGATTGTGTCGCGAAAAGGTAGCGCATATCAAGCGATTGCAGCTTGTTCCAGGCGCTGGGTGTGAGCTGAAGCGCGGTCGGCGCGTCGTTAACCTGTTGTGGTCGCAGCCCGCGATACACCTCGTCCCAGTTCATGCCCTGCGTCAGCAGCGAGCGCGCCCGATCCGGCGAGAACTCGTCGGTGCGGCGGAAGATCAGCACGCGCGGATGATCGTAGACCCAGAAAGCTTCTTCCGCGCCCAGGTCGGGGATTGGAATGCCGAGCAGCGTCGGGAACGACTTCACATCGGCTACCAACTGAAAGCCGAGCGAGCCGTCGAAGAGCGCCTGGTAGTAGCGCGCCGTCGCCGGGAAGCGCTGCGGCACCCGCACCGTCGAGCCGTAGACGCGCGGTGAGGTCAGCACCACATAATTCGAGCGCGACAGCTGCTCGACCAGGCCGATCGCCGCGTCGTCGCCGGGATTCACGTTGTCAGCCTTGCCGACATATTTTTCTAGCTCGTCCTCGGCGTAGGGATAGGTCGTTTTTTGCTGGTATTTGTCGCCGGGCGAGAAAGGCAGCAGATCGTCCCACCACTCCCAGGTCGTCGTCGTGCCGTTGGGCTCGGCGCGCTCGATCCACTCCGCCGCCGTGACGCGGGTGTAGGGCCGCGTGTAGATCCGCGTGTAGGCGAAGGCCCAGGCCCAGGTCGCGCCCAGCACACAGGCGATCAGGCCCAGCGCAAAGGCCGGACGCTTCAAGCCTCGGGCGCGGCTGGTCCAGCGAGACAGGATCGATGGCCGCGTGGGATACACGCGCGCGCGTCGTCGCCGCATGGCCCACTCGTAGAGCCGCACCAGGCCCCAGGCGGCAAACGCGCACAGCGGCGCGTAGAGCGGCAGGAAGTAGCGCATCGTCGTGACGAACTGTTGGCCCTGCCAGCCGAAGTAGAGCGCGATCCAGATCCAGGGCACCGCATGCACGAAGCGTCGCCGCGTCAGCATCTGCCAGCCAGCAGCAGCCCAGGCGATCCAGCCGACCAGACCCAGCGGAGCGCCGAGGCCCCAGAGCACCATGTTTTGCCAGGGGAACAGCCAGGGCGTGCGCGCCGCCCACTGGTGGCTCGACGGCAGATCGATCGTGCCGTTGGCGGTGAGCCGCGCCTCCTCAAGCCGCGTGCGGAAGCGTGGCTCCAGCCCGATGTTCCACAAATTCGGGCCGGTAAACGCGTCGGGCTGGAAGAGACGAAACGCCAGAAATGTCACAACGCCGGTCACAAAGAGCAGCAGGCTTAGCCGCACCAGCTGATTGAACAGCGGCGGCGGATCATACGCGGCTATCGGATCGTCGTCTACGCGCTGGTAACGCGACCAGAGCAATTGCAGCAGCGCCACGCCGACCAGCGCCACTAGCACCGCCATGTTGACCTTGCTGGCCACCGCCGCGCCGATCGACAAGCCGGTCAGGATCGCATCGCTCCAACGACCGCGCTGGCCCAGCCGCACCGCGAAGAGCAGCGCCAGCGTGCCGAACGCGACCGCGAAGTTGTCGACGGTGAAGAAGTGCGACTGTTGGATTGGCATGACCGCGCCCGCGTAGAGCGCCGCCGCCAGCAGCGCCGCGCGCCGCCCGTAGAGCGTGTACGCCAGAAAGAACGTCGCCAGCAGCGTGATCAGATCCGAGGCCACGCTCAGCGAGCGCCCGACCAGCAGAATCTCGCTGACTCCCGTGCGATCAGTCGCCTCGGCGACGAGCCGCGTGAGCGTCGTGGGCAGCGTGCCGTAGACGTAGCTGCGCGACCAGGTGAAGTTGCGCGGGTTCAACGTCGAGCAGCCGCTATCCAGGCTCGGCGACCAATCCTCGGGCTTGTCCTGCGGATTGCGCGGCATTGGCACCGGCGTGGCGCAGGCGCTGGTCAGATACGTGCGCAGATCGTTGGGCACTTCCATGCCGAAGACGGTGTAGTGCATGAAGCGCTCGTCGGGATGCTGACCGGTCTGGCCGTCCCAATCGCTCAGGTTCACCGTCCGAAAATATGCGCCGATCGCGACGATGATCACCAGCAGCAGCGTGGTAATCAAAAGCTGGCGGCGGCGTGATGAGGGCAGCGCCGCTCCCGGCGTGGTTGGCTGTTGTGAATAATCCATGCTCGCGGGCGATCCTTGGTTCAGGCGTATCGCGCGTAGAAACCTCATTATAACAGGGCGCGGGTTGGTTAGCGGCCAGGCACCAGATACATCGCAAAATTCTTTCCGGGCGTCTTCGCCTGGATCAGGGAGTAGGTGCCGTCGGGATAGCTGGCTTCGAGTTGCTGTTTGCGAGTGCTGTCGTCGGGGTGGAGCACAAACAACATCTGCTGACCATCGGCGCGTGTGGGCAGCCCGATCTCGCTGGGCAGATCGTGGCCGGGCTGCCAGGCGGGATCGCCCAGCATCAGCGCGAGACTCCGACCGTCCAGCCAGTGCGGATAGGCCAGCATATACACATGATCCAGCGTCACGCCCAGCTCTTGCATGCGCTGAATATGCTGCACGATCTCATGCGTATTCTGCACCGAGCTGCGATATTGCAGATCGTAGTCGTGGAAGTAGCGTGTGTAGTTGTGCTGCGTAGACAGGCTAAACGCCCCGAGCAGCAGCGCCGCAGCGGCTGTGCGTCGCAGCGCCAATTGTGGTCGCGATCCGCCGTCGCTGGTGATCGTCCAGAGCTGGCGGGCGGCGTACGCTAGCGGCAGCGCCACGATCACAAAGATCACCGGCGCGACCGTGCCCAGGCGGTTGGCGCTGGGATTTTCAGCCGGAAAGGCCAGGCTGAGCGTCGAAGGCAGCAGCAGCACCGGCGTGGCGATTGCCAGCGCGCTGTAGCGTGGCGACCGCCGCGCCACCTGGTAGCCGACGATCAGTAGGCCGGCCAACAGCGCGCCGCCAGTGACCAGATCCAGAAACGGATCGCGATGTACCGCGTTGACGACGGTTTCGTCGCCGCGCCAGTTGAAGGCCAGCAGTGCGGCGCGATTGTTGAGCAGAAACGTGCCCAGCGAATGTTGAAAGCTGCCGATCTCCTGCTCGGTACTGGCCGCACGCGTCGCCACGCGATACCAGACCTGATCCGGATGCTGCACCGTGTAGTGGATCAGCGGCAGGCAGGTCACAATCGCAGTCGCCGTGATCAGCGCGCTGTCGGCGAGCAGCCGTCGCCAGTGGCCGCGCCAGCGCCGATCGATCAGCAGCGCCCAGGCCAGCAGCAGCGGCACCAGCAGCGGCACGATCCGAAACGAGATATAGCCGTGCAGCCCCAGGCCGATCGCCAGGCCACACCAGATCGCATCCCGCCGATCGCCGCGCCGCAGATAGCGGAACAGCAGCCACAGCACCACCGCCGTCGGCAGCGGGCCGTACGGAAATCTCAGCCCCATGCGCGCCGTATTGACGACCCACTTGGAGATCGCGAAGCCCGTCGCGGCGATCAGGCCAACCGTGGTGCCGGCCAGCTCGCGGCCAAACAAAAAGACCGCTGGGATCGCCAGCAGCCCGATCAGCGCCGTGCCAAGCTTGAGCGTCTCGAAGCTCAGCGGCAGGCCAAACAGCCGCATCAGGCCATAGGTGATATAGAACTGGCCCGGCTCGCGTCCGGTATTGCGCGGAAAGAAGAGCGGACGCTGGCCGCTGACCAGATCATAGATGTCGAGCAGCTTCTCGGCGTGATCGCTAGTGGGATCGGCGGGAACTTCGGCCAGCCGGTAGAAGCGAAAGAACGCGCCGAGCGCCAGAATCGCGATCGGAATCAGCCAGAATGCCAGCGGCAGCCGGCTTGATCGCGCCTCGTCTTTGGGCGTTCCGGACGGCCACCAGGCCAGGCACCAGACCAGCGTCGCCGCGAGCCAGGCGCAGACGCCGAAGAGCGTGTACACGCCGCTGCCCGAGCCGATCCAGGTCACCATAATCAGCGCGCCAGCCGGGCCAAGCAGCGTCCAGCGAATCCTGTGCTGCTGCGCGACCAGATCGTCGAGCGCATCGGGTGCGGGTGGCGCAACGCGCAGCGCGATCAGCCACGCGCCCAGGCCCAGCACCAGCGCGCCAATCGCTACCAGTGACAGCAGCTGGTTTTGCAGCTGGCTCTGCGCCACGACGAGCAGCACCAGACCGCCGCACGCCAGGATTGGCGCGAGCAGTGTGGTGCGATGCAGCAGAGTCGTGGGGGGCGTTTGCGATGTCGATGTTACCGAACTACGCATACAATTTAAGGGGTGCTCACACAGTGGCGATTTAGGCTTCCACGTCGACGACAGGCCGCGCTGCTTCGGCCTCAAGCGTGCTGATCGTTACGGGCTTGCGCGCTTTGACCAGCACATTGACAAAGCTGCGTTTGCGCTTCACACGCGGACGGTCGTTCAGGCGATCGATGAAGCGGAAGATCGCCAGGCCCAGGTTGATCGGGTTGAGCAGGCTGCCGCTGTTCTCCGCGCCCGAGAAGCGATCCGCGCTCTTGCGCAGCGAGGTTGGCAGTAGATTATGCTCGATCAGCGGTTTGCCGATGCCGTAAACCAGGAAGTGGATGAACGGAAAACTGTAGTGCGTGGCCTCTTCGGCGATCTCGATCTCGAAGCCGGCGCTGCGGAAGCGCTCGATCAGATCCGCAGGCTCGTACAGCCGCTCATGGTTCGACCAGATGCCGGCGATCGGGCCGCTGCGGATCGGCTGGCCGCCCAGCGCGATCCAGATATGATTGATCGGGTCCCACCAGAAGGGATAGCGCGCGTGTGGCACCGAGAGCGCCAGCGTGCCACCCGGCTTGAGCACGCGATACAGCTCTTGGAGCGCGCGCCGATCGTCGTCGATGTGCTCCAGCACCTCGCTCATCAATACTTTATCGAAGGAATCGTCGGGGAAGGGCAGGCGCAGAATGTTGCCGCTCAGCAGCTCGGCGGGAACTTCTTCGCTGCGCGCCCATTGGAGCCGCGCCACGTCGCCGTCGAGCCCGACCAGTTGTAGATCGCGCAGGTTGCCCATC
>JAFAYS010000732.1 GCA_019240175.1 Chloroflexota bacterium
GGCAGCGCCACCAGCAGCGCACCGGCCATCTGCACGTTCCACTGCGTAAACTGGCTGCCCGAAAGATTTTGCAGCGCCACGGTCACCGGTCGCGTTTGCGGATTATTGGTGATGATCAGGCCGAACAAAAACTCGTTCCAGATCGAGGTGAACTGCCAGATCGCCACGACCACAAAGCCGGGCAGCGACAGCGGAAAGATAATATGGCGATAAATGCCGAAAAAGTCCGCGCCGTCGATATTGCCCGCCTCGACTAGCTCATTCGGCACGCCTGCGTAATAGTTGCGAAAGATCAGCGTGGTGATCGGAATGCCATACACCACATGTACCAGCACCAGCCCGCTGATCGAGCCGTACAAACCGATGCTGCTCAACACCTGCACCAGCGGAATCAGCACGCTCTGGTACGGAATAAACATGCCGAACAAGATCGCCGTGAAGATCGCGTCGGAGCCGGGAAACTTCCACTTGGACAGCACGTAGCCGTTGAGCGAGCCGAGCAGACAGGAGATCACGGTCGCCGGCACGACCAGCCGGATGCTGTTCCAGAAGCTGCTCTTTAGCCCGATCACGCCTTCGCCGCCGTTCCAGGCCCGGCTGAAGCTTTCCAGGCTGAAGCTCGAAGGCAAGTCCCACATGCGGCTCAAGCTGACCTGATCGAAGCTTTTCAGGCTGGTGATCAGCAGCAAATACACCGGCAGCAGGTAGAACACGGCCAGCACCAGCATGATCGTGTACAGCCACCAGCGCGGGCGGCGACGGGGGCGAGAAACGGCGACAGCGCTCATGATTCCTCCTCGCTGCGCGTGTTATTGATCAGATACGGCACAATCAGCACCGCCACCAGCACCAGCATCACGATCGCTGCGGCTGCGCCCTGCGCGCGCTTATCGGCGTTGAAGGTAATGTCGTACACAAACAGGCCGGGCACATCTGTGGCGTTGCCGGGGCCGCCGTTGGTCATCGTCAGCACCAGATCAAAGATTTTCAGCGAAATATGGCCCAGAATGATCACCGCGCTCAGCGTGATCGGCCTGAGCAGCGGCAGCGTGATACGGCGGAACACCTGCCATTCGCTAGCACCGTCCACGCGCGCCGCTTCGCGCAGCTCGTCGGGAATGCTGCGCAGTCCGGCGAGATACATCGCCATCGTAAAGCCCGACATCTGCCATGTCGCCGCCACAACAACCGGAATGATCGCCAGCGGCACACCCAGGCGCGTCTTGATCCCGCCCAGGCGCACGCCGGGAAGAATGCGCGTATCGGTGATCCAGGCGCTCTGTAAACGATCGAGGCCCAGATTGCTCAGCAGCAGATTCAGGCCGGTTGCATCTTGCGGAAAATTGCCGGGCGTAAAAATCCATGACCAGGCCACGCCGGTGACAATAAATGAGATGGCCATCGGGAACAGATAGATCGAGCGGAAGATCGCCTCGCCTTTGATGCGTGCGTCGACCAGCAGCGCCAGCGCCAGGCCCAGCCCCAGACAGCCGACCAAAAAGAACGAGGTAAATACAATCGTGTTGCGAATATCGGTTTGGAAGCGCAGACTGTTAAAGATCGTGCTGTAGTTTTGCAAGCCGACCAGCGTGTAGTCCGGTCGCAGCGTGTTCCAGTTGGTGAACGAGATATAGCCGGTCCAGCCGATAAAGCCATACACAAACACCGCGATCGCGATCACCGAGGGCGCGATCATCAGCATGCCGATCACGCGATCCCTGGTGAGCCGCCGGCGTTTTCGTGCAGCTCGTGGCGCAGCGAGGTTCTGCGCTTTGGCCTGTTGCATACGCGCTCCATAAGGTGCGTGGTCGGCGGCTTCGATGGCTCCCCACCAGCGCCGCCGACCACGATCCGACGATGATAAACTATCGCGTTAAGTCGGCCACGGCCTCAGTCAACGCCGCCAGCACACCCTCGGTGTCGGTCGGATCGCTAGAGAAGACTTCCAGCGACTCGTGGAAGGCCTGCTGATACGCGTTGGTTGTCGCCGCGCCGTGCGCCGCGCTGGGCGCGAGCGTGTTGCTGGCAAACGCCGCAATCGACGATTGGAGATACTCGTCGTACAGGCTCTTGTCGGCATCGGTGCGCGCCGGGATCGATCCCTTCTTGGGATTGAACGCGTCCTGACCTTCTTTGGAGCCGGCGACAGCCAGCCAGGCTAGCCCGTTGTCGCGATCCGGCGCGCCCTTGGCCAGACCGAAGCTGTCGCTCAGCCACATAAAGTTGCCGTCCGTGCCCGGCGACGGCGCGTAGCCGAAATCAACATTCGGCTTGGCGTTCTGGGTCAGGAAATAGCCCTCGGCCCAGTCGCCCATGATCGTCATGCCGGCCTTGCCCTCCAGCACCAGCTGCGCCGCCTCGCTCCACGAGCGCGCCGAGCGATCTTCGTTGGCGTAGCTGAGCATGCGCGCCATCGTATCGATCGCGGTGACCACGCGCTCATCGGCCCAGGCCGTGGCGTCGCCGGTCCACAGGTTGGTGTAGTCTTGCGGCCCAAAGGTCGCCAGCAGCACGCTCTCGAACAAATGCGAGGCCTCGAAGCCGTCCTTGCCGCCGACGGCCAGCGGCGTGATACCCTTCGCCTTCAGCGCCTCGGCAACAGTGAAGAACTCATCGAGCGTCTTCGGCGGCTGCAGGTTGTTGTCCTGGAAGACTTTGGGGTTGTACCACATCATGTTGGAGCGGTGAACGTTGACCGGAACCGTGTAGATCTCGCCTTCGATCGTGATCTGGTCCAGCAGTAGCTTGGGCATGACCTGATCGAAGCCTTGCTCTTTGAAGAACGCGGTCAGCGGCTCAAGCTGCCCGGCCTGCACATACGAGAGCGTTTCGCGTCCCGCGTGCAGCTGCCAGGTATCCGGCGGCTGCCCACCGGCGAGTCGCGTTTGCAGCACGGCCTTGGCGTTGGTGCCGGCACCACCGGCCACCGTGGCGTTCACGATCTCCACGCCCGCGTGCTGCTGCTTGTAGATGTCGAACATCGCGTTGAGGCCGTCGGCCTCGCCGCCGTTGGTCCACCAGCTAAAGATTTCGAGCTTGCCGCCGGCGGTCGCGGCTCCGCTGGCTGCCGCCGAGGCGCTCGCTTCCGGCGACATGCTGGCTTCTGGCGATGCGCTGGCGGCGACTGAGGCGCTGGCCGCCGGGCTTTCGGGCGCGGCACTGGCTGCCGCCGAGGCGCTAGCGGCTGGCGATGCGCTGGCCGTTGTGTTACCTGTGTCTGCTGGGGCGCCACACGCTGCCAGAATCACGGCAACGAGCGTTAACAACGTCGCAAAAAGGGTCCACTTCCGTGTGTGGAACATACGCTTGTGCTCCTTGTGTTCGATCAACCATCGACCGGACGATTACCCATGTAGCCTTCCGATGCCTCCTTTCGCGCAAGGCGCGTTCGACCGAAACCAAACGTTGAGGCAAACAGCACAACAGCGTGCAGATGTGAGTTATTTAAGCTCAACCGCCGGCGCAAACAGCTGACGCAGCACCAGTGCCGCCGCGCCGATCGCGCCGGCATCCTGGCCCAGCGCGCCCGGTACAATCCGCACATGCTGCGCCAGCCCGGCCATCGAGCGCCGCTGCACGACCTCGGCGATCGGATCGAGGATCAGCGGGCCGGCGCGCATGGTTGCACCGCCAAGAATTACCAGCTCTGGATTGAATAGATTGACAACGGTTGCCAGGCCCTGACCTAGAAACTGTCCCGTCTCGATCAGAATATTGCGCGCCAGGGGATCACCAGCCAGCGCCGCGTCGAATATATCGTCGGTGCCCAGTGCGTCGACGGGACAACCAGCCAGCTCAGCTGCACCCGACTGCCGCAGCGCCTGGATCGCGCGCTGCCGGATCGCTTCACGCCCGACCAGCGCTTCCAGGCAGCCGTGCTGCCCACAACCACACAGTGGCCCATCGCGCTCGATCGCCACATGCCCGATCTCGCCTGCGCCGCCATCCGCGCCACGGTACAGCTCGCCGTTGATGATCGCCGCGCCGCCCACACCGCGATGGACGATCAGATAAAACAGGTTGCGCACGCCACGACCCGCGCCGTACAAAAACTCGCCCAGCGCCGCCGCCTTGGCATCATTCTCGACGAGCACCGGCAGTTTCAGCTCGGTGCTCAGCCAATCGCCAAGCTGCAATTCACCCCAGTGTGGAAAACTCGGCGGGCTGAAGCTCAGCGCCGTCGAGTCCAGGATTGGCGCGGGAACGGCCAGGCCCACGCCCAGCACACCACCAAAGCCACGCGTCGCATCGTGCAGCATATCGCGTAGCAGCACGCTCAGCTGGCATTGAAGCGCCGCAGGTCCGCGCTCCATCTCGGAAGAAACTTCGGTCCAGTGTCGCACCACCGCATGCAGATCGGTGACCACCGCGCGAATCGTGCGCGTGCCGACCTCCACGCCGAGCGCGCAGAAGGCCTCCGGCACAACGTCGAGCAGCATCGGACGCCGACCGCCCGACGACGGGCCAACGCCGACTTCGCGGACCAGTCCTTCCTCAATCAGCGCGCCGGCGATGTCCATCACAGCGGGCATGCTCAAGCGGCCCAGCCGCGCGATCTGCGCGCGTGAGACCGGCCCCTGCGTGCGCACCAGATCCAGCACCAGTGCCTGATTGTGACGACGAAGATCGCTGGCCGCTTTGCCGGCACGATGAGAAAGCATCTGTACACCTGAGCGTTACTTTAACTTACTAATTAACTCTTAGAAAGTTAGTCATATGTAGCATACACTGCTGCGCAATGTCAAGCATGCAGAATCATGAGCGCGGACAGGTTACACTTGTTTAGTGCGGCGGAATTTGAGGGAATAAAGATTATCGGCACAAGCATAGCTACGCTTGACACTGATTAACACGCTATGCTACATACAAGCCGAGCTTTCTAGAGGAGGAATCAGATATGATCGTTTTAGCCGCGCACTACCAGGGCAAGTCTGGCCAAGGCGATGCGATCGAGGCGGCGCTGAGGCGGATGGCTCCGCTGGTCAAAGAGCACGAGCCCGGCTGCACGCTCTACCAGGCCGCGCGCTCGCAGGAGCACCCCGACCAATTTTTACTCTACGAGCACTATGTAGACGAGGCGGCGCTGCTGGCTCATCGTGAAACAGCGCATTTCAAAGAGGTCATCGAAGGCACGATCCTGCCGCTGGTGGAGCAGCGCGAGCGCCAGATCTACACGCTGGTGGTCAGCTAGGAGCCAGGCTTGCGCGAAGCTGTTTGCTGTTTAACAGCGCGCAATCGCCTGGATGTTTGGCTTCTGCGCCTGCATCGGCGTGTTGGCTGATGCAGGCGCGCGCTGGCGATACGATTATGTCGAGAACGACCAGAAGCGCTCAAGCGCCGCCGCCGCCTCAGCCGGTCGCTCCACGGGCCACCAATGGCCGCACTGCTCAAAGACGATCAGCTGGCCATGAACACGGTCGGCCAGGCGCTGAGCGAACTCCACCTGTACAAATGGATCGTCTGCGCCCCAGATGATCAAGGCAGGACGGTTGACCGCAGCGAGCTCGTCTTCCCACTCTGCGCCAACATGCACCGCCGAGCGATACAGCCGCAAGATACAATCTTTCATGGTCGCATCCATAAAGCTCGCAGTCTCCGCCGCCGTCTCCGCCGGAACGCTGTTTGCCACCAGCAGCTGCGTCACGGCCTCGGGCGTCATGGCCTCCATCACTTGCTCGCCCACACCTGGCGTTTGCCACTGCTGCGCCACATCATGCCAGACGTACTCACGGTCGACCGGGCCAGAGCCACACGCCCAGGTGCGGACAAGATCAGGCCGCAGGGAGACCAGGCGCTGGACCAACAAGGAGCCCCAGTCATGCCCAACGATATCGACGGGCTCGCCGATGCGCTCGACCTCTTCGATCAGCCACTGCGCATACGCCTCCTTGGTGGCGTCAAAGCCGCTCGGCAGCGGCGCGTCGAAGCCTGGCAGCGAGACGGTGGTCACATCACTGCGGCGTAAATGCTCCCGCAGCGGATTCCAGAGGCGATGGGTGTCGGCCACACCATGAACGAGAACAGCAGGCATAGTTCCTCCTTACACATGCGCGGTTGAGCGCCGATGCAGGATAGTATAGCTTCCCAATCAAGCAGTGCGCGTCATGGTTGTCAGCATCAAGCAGAGCGGATGACCTATTCTCCGGCCCGTGTCACACGCTACACTTGGATGCAGCCCCTCAGCAGATCATCGCACGCTGGCAGGATCTGCTGGAATATCTGCAAGGGCTTGATCGTACGCTGCAGGCCGATGACCTGCCTCGTGGGGTGTCGGCATAACGTGCAGCGAGCGGATTGGAGATTGGATCACCCACAGCGATGATGCGAGGACGCCAAGCCCTGCAATCACCAGAGTTGGCACTAAGCCGATCCACTCCGCAACAATGCCACCGATCAGAAAGCCAAACGTAGCTGCGCCCCAGGAAATAAAGCGGCTGCTGGCGGTCACGCGGCCCAACAGATGATTGGGCGTCAGCACTTGCCGTAAACTTGCCGCATTAACGATATAGATCGGTAACCAAAAGCCCCATACGCCGTGTACCAGCGCCAGCAACGGCACAGCGCCTGGTCCCATGCGCGCCAACAATGGGATGGCTGTCGCTGCCAGTCCGACGGCGATCGATTCGGCAATAAAGGCTCGCCCTAATCCGATCCTGCGGGCGATAGGCCCGGCGCATATCGCTCCGAGCAGACCGCCGACACTGGCGACCGAATACAAGAGTCCGATCTGGGCTGGTGTCAGCCCGACCTGTCGCGTGAGAAAGAGCACATAGATCGCCAGATGCATATTAATAAACAGATTGGCGGACGCCGAGCAGAAGGTGAGTGAGCGAATATAATCGTTATGCAGCACGGCGCTTAAGCCCGCTTTGAGATCGGGAACGATAGCCCGTTGCAGCGTGGCGGTCTTTGGTCGCGCCTCATCAACGCGCATCAGCATCAAAACAATAGCGGACCCAAGAAACGACAAGGCATCACCAAGCAGCGCGAACGCTGCGGTCGCCACTTGAATCAGCCAGCCAGCCAGTCCAGGCCCAGCGATCTCCGCCGCCGCCGCACTTGTTTGTAAGCGACTATTGCCATCGGCTACCTGTTCACGCGGCACAACCACCGGCAAAAAGGCAGCATATGCCGCTTCAAAGAGCAGATTGAAGATGCCAATCACAAAAACGACGCCATACAACAGCTCCATACTCAGCCACTGATTGAACGCGGCCAAAGGAATGACGGCGAGCGCTGCCGCGCGGCCAAGATCTGCCACAACCAGCACGGGACGGCGAGGTAAGCGATCCACCCAAACGCCAGCCAGCAGACCAAACAGCAAAAACGGTAGATATTGGGCCATTTGCAGAATGCCCATTTGGGTTGGCGTCGCGTGAAGTTGCGACACCGCCGCCAGTGGAATGGCCAGGAGTGTAATGTTTGAGCCGACCAATGAGATCGTTTGGCCGAGCCAAAGCTTGACGAAGTTGGTGTTCCGCCACAAGGTTGGGAATCCGTCGCGCATCATAACCTCCCTCTCCCTTCACAACACATATATAACCTTCTTATACATGTATGCTGGTTATAGGGTAAACAGTTCTATATAACTTGTCAATAGGGATTTAGAGGTTATAATGTAAACAAATATGGTGAGGTAGCTATGTCTACACTAAGTACCGATCAACGAGAGCTTTGTCTTAAGTTCGCCAATACGCTGCACTGGCATGCGAGCGATCACCCGTGGGAAACCTTGCACAGCTACGCTGACCTGGTTGGATGGACGCTTGATGCGCGCCTACTGTCGCCTGAGGAAGCCGAGGAGCTTTTACGTGCAGCACAAGCACAGCCGATGGTGGCAGCGGCTGTATTCGAGCGGAGCATTACCTTACGTGAAGCGATCTATCGCCTGATTGTTGCGCATATCAATACCGAGGAGCCCGCCGCAGAGGATCTGATCGATATGAACCATGAGCTGTCATCAGCGCTCGCACATCAGCAGGTCAGGGTTGTCGATCAGAGCTTTGTGTGGATCTGGAATACCGACACGCCCGCACTCGACCGGGTGCTGTGGCCGCTTGTTCGCTCAGCTGCTGATCTCCTCACATCACCAGAGGTTCTCGCACGTGTGGGGCAATGCGCCGACGACCGGGGCTGCGGCTGGTTCTTTCTGGATACCAGCAAAAATCATAGTCGGCGTTGGTGTGATATTAATGATTGCGGCAATCGGGCAAAACAACGTCGGCACTACCAACGAACACGCCAAGCGCGTGCAGCGCAGCAGGACGACTAGCAGCCGCTCACGGAGATCGACAAGCGCCGGTGCGTGCTTGCAGCCCTTGCTATACTCGGACCAAGTCGCGCCGGCGCACCTCGCCCGGCAAGATCACACCCGATCGCAGTGGAGACAATGCATGAGCACGTCGCGGATCACGCTCCCGCCACAAGGCCGGCCTCACGCCGAGATTATTGCCGAGATGAACCAGCTACGCGCGCAGGATGTCCAGTGGCAAGCAGGCCGTGTGTGGAGCCTGGTCTTTTCCGCCGGCGATGAGGTTGGCGCGCTGCTCAAAGACGCCTACACGCTGTTTTTCGCTGAAAACGGCCTCAACCCGACCGCCTTTCCCAGCCTGCGCACCTTTGAAACCGAGGTCCTGGCGATGACGGCGGAGCTGCTCGGCGGTGACGAGCAGGCGATCGGCAACTTGACCTCCGGCGGAACCGAGAGCATTCTGATGGCGGTCAAAACGGCCCGCGATTGGGCGCGCGCTAACCGACCGCGCGTGCGCCGTCCGGAAATCGTGCTGCCCAGCACGGCGCATCCAGCCTTTGATAAAGCCGCGCACTACTTCGATGTCACGCCGATTCGCGTGCCGGTCGGTCCGGATTTTCGCGCCAATATCGCGGCGACGCGCAAGGCGATCAACAAGCGCACGATCTTGATCGTCGGCTCAGCGCCCTCGTATCCTCACGGCGTGCTCGACCCGATCGTTGAGCCGGCCCAGCTGGCACGCAAAGCCGGCATCCTGTGCCATGTCGATGCC
>JAFAYS010000778.1 GCA_019240175.1 Chloroflexota bacterium
GGCGCGGGTACCACCTTTGAGATTCAGCTCTCGACCAATATGCCGGCACCTGAGCCGATCGTCCTGCCTGAGCTACAGCCAGCGCTGGCGCTCGCCTGATCGCCGCTGAGTTTCGCTGAACATCGGGGTTTCTGCCCCGCACCCCGATGTTTCTGTTTTACCACGCCGCGATCGCCGTGAGAAGCTCCTGCTGCACATCCTCAGTCAGAAGCTTGCAGCCAGCGCCCCAATCAGTTTGCACACTGACCGAGCGACGAACACGCGCCATACGCTCTTCCGCCACTGCCAGCTCAATACCCAACGCCTGCGCCAATTCCTCCGCCGACTCGTGGCTCAGCGCCGAGCACAGAGCGTCGAGATCCGCCCCATAGCGCCAGGCAACCTGCGCCAGCACTTCTTCAATCTGTGGACTCAACATCATCGCTTAAACTCCTTCACGCCTCATCCTATGCGCCAGCGCGTATAATTGCGGCCATGAACGAACACGATCTACCATCGCTCGTCGCCGTGGTCGGGCCGACCGCCGTGGGCAAGACCGCGCTTTCGATCGCGCTGGCTCAGCGGCTCAGCGGCGAGATCGTCAACGCCGACTCACGCCAGATCTACCGCTACATGGACATCGGCACCGCCAAGCCAACGCCAGCCGAGCAAACCGTCGTACCGCATCATCTGATCGATACGATCACGCCCGACGAGCCGTACTCGCTGGCGGTGTATCAAGAGCAGGCGCTCAGCGCGATCGCCCAGATCAGTGAGCAACATCATCTACCGCTGCTGGTCGGCGGCACAGGCCAGTATGCGGCGGCTGTGCTTGAGGGCTGGAATATTCCGCGCGTGCCGCCGCAGCCCGAGGTCCGCGCCCGCCTCGAAGCCGAGGCTGATGCACAGGGAACCGGCGCGCTCTACGGGCGGCTGCTCGCGCTCGATCCCGAGGCGGCCAGCAAAATCGAGCCCAACAATCGGCGGCGAATCATTCGTGCGCTGGAAGTGTTTGAGATCACGGGCACGCCGATCTCAACGCAGCAGACCAAGACACCGCCGCCGTATCGCATCGTGACGCTGTGGCTGACGCTGAATCGCATGACGCTCTACCGGCGGATCGATGAGCGCGTGGACGCGATGATCGCGGCGGGACTGGTGGCGGAAGTGCGCGGCCTGCTGGATCGCGGCTACGACTGGTCGCTGCCGGCGATGTCGAGTCTGGGCTACAAAGAGTTTCGGCCCTACTTCGAGAGCGCCGCGCCGCTAGACGAGTGTATCCAGCGGCTGAAGTTCAACACGCACGCGTTTGTGCGCAAGCAGGACATGTGGTTCAAGCGGCTGCCGCACTGCGTCCAGCTGCCAGCCGACGATCCGGCGCTCCTCGATCGGGCGCTACACGAGATCGCCCGGCTCATGCGCTAAAGGCGGCGAGCTCTGGACCGGCTCACGTCCGATGCGATCCCGCGCCTGGTACTCGGCGGCCAGCAGCCGTAAAAAAGTCTCGGCGTCGTACAGGCCAAGCGCCAGCCCGTTCTCGGTGCGCAGCGGATAGCCCAGCCGCTGCTGCAGGCCATCGACCAGCTGGAGCGCCAGCCGCTGCCGCGCCTGCACGCTCAGGCTGGTGCTGCGGCGTAAATATTCCTGCACAATGTCGTAGTCTTCGGGCCGAATCGCATGGAGATTAGGGATCGTGATCCGCTCTGCCGCCGCGACCACGGCCTGCTCACTGGTGATCGGCGCGGCAAGACTGGCCAGCGTGATCGCTTTGCGCTCGCGTACGGCAATACAGCCGGCGGCCATATCGCCCAGCCGCCGTGAGCGCCGATCGATGAACATCACGATCACGCCAATGCCGTACAGAATCGGCAGGAAATCGGCCAGCCGAATGAAGTTGCGCACGGTGCTGCCCAAAAAGCCGAGTGGCCGCCCGCCGGTGCGCACCATGCGCAGACCGATCATGCGCTTGCCCGGCGTTTGGCCGTTCCAAACCGTCTCGAAAAAGATAAAATACGCGCAGAGTGACAGATAGATGCCAAGCCCGAAAAGGCCGATGATCAGGCCTTCGTCGAGGCCAAGCGCCAGCTGATCAGCGGCCAGCGATACGCCGATGCAGGAGAACGAAAGAATCAACGCGATGATGAAATGGTCGATGATCGCCGCGAGAAACCGCGAACCGATGCCGGCAACATCGTAGGCAAGCTCGATCTGTTCGGGCGTTTCGACGGTGTACAAGCTGTCGTCAAGCATAAGCGTCCAGTTCGTTGGGTGGCGTTCGCGCCATACCGATAGTACCCTTGAAGCTCGGCGGCGGCTATAGTATGCTACGTGAGGCGCAGCCGAGAACATGTGCTGAGGAATCATACCATGGTAGCAGAAGATTTTATCAACACCAAACGTCCACACTGGGAGCGCCTGGAACAGCTCCTGAGCAAGGCACAGTCGGCGCGTCTGGCCGCGCTCACTGCCGACGAGCTGTACGAGCTAGGCCGCTTGTACCGGCAGACAACCTCGGATCTGGCGGTTGCCCGCCGCGACTTTCCCAAACACCGCGTCACCGAGTTTTTGAACGGTCTGGTCGGGCGAGCGCACGGCGCGGTCTACCAGAACGAGGCGACAACCTGGGCGCGGCTGCGAGATTTTGTGCTGGTGACGTATCCGCAGACCTGGCGCAAAACGCTGCCCTTTACGATCGTCGCGTTTCTCTTTTTCGCGCTGCCCGCGCTGATCGCGTTCGTGGTCTCCTACAACGATCCAAGCCAGGCCGGGCTACTTTTTCCAGGCGCGGAGTATATCGCCGATCAGATCCGGAACCAGGAAGAATGGTGGCTGGATATCAATAATGCGCGCGGCGGCAACGCGGCACTGATCGCCAGCAACAACATTCTGGTCACGATCCAGGCCTTTGCCGGCGGTATGCTGTTGGGCCTGCTCACAATCTACGCGATGGTCTTCAACGGCCTGATGCTGGGCGTGATCGCCGGGCTGAGCGCGTTCTATGGCTTCAGCAGCCGTTTGTGGGGCTTTATCGCGGCCCACGCATCGATAGAGCTGAGCGTGATCTTTTTCGCGGGCGGCGCGGGCTTGCAGCTGGCCTGGGCGATTCTGCATCCGGGCCTGTTGTCGCGTGGCGCGGCGCTGCGAGTGGCGGCTCAGCGCGCAATTGTGATCATGATCGGCTGTGTGCCGCTGCTGCTCATCGCGGGCACGATCGAAGCGTTTATCTCGCCATCCAATCTACCGGTCTGGGTCAAGCTCGCGGTATCATTCGGCACGGGGCTGGCGCTCTACAGCTACCTGATCGGCGTGGGACGGCAAGCGCCTGCCGAGGCTACGGAGACCAATCCGATCGGCTAGGCTAGAACGACAATCATCAGCAACGCTGCTAGCATATTCACAACGCTGCGAATAGAAACGACAGAGAAAAGTTATGTGATTCATAGCAACAATAGCTTTTCCCGAGCGTTTGACGAAGATGTCCTGGCGTTCTATCCTGAATAAAATGTATTCAGTTAAG
>JAFAYS010000901.1 GCA_019240175.1 Chloroflexota bacterium
ACGACCAGGCTGCGTGCCCCAGCGGATTCCAGCCTCATTCCAGGGGTCGTTGGTGGGATACAGCTCGACGCCGTAGCTGCCGCCGCGCTCATCCCAATATTGGTAGAGCGAGAGTGTCGCGCTATCGATGTCGGCGGCGACCACACCGGAGGGCAGCGCCGGGAGCGAGAAATTCATGAAGAAGCGGCTGCGCCCTTTGATCGGATTAATACCTGCGGTCGCATAACCGAGGAAGAGCGCGGCCTCAAAGTGATGATCGGCATTCGCCGGCGGATTCTCGGCGACATAGGTATCCCCAGCCGGCGTGATTGGCCCGATCGTCGGATCAAGGATCACCGGGTAGGCGCGTGCTGGATCGGTGAGCCAGGCTGGATCGGGAGTATAGCGCAGTGTTGGGGTACCAGCATTGCCAGGCTGAAGTTCGACCTGTACCTGCGTGCTGATCACGCCGTTGGCATCTACCAGGAATGGCGCGGCAATCTCGAATTGCGGATGACCTTCCCCATCAAGGACCACCACAGCTTGCCCCTGCTGCCGCAGACGACCACCTTGCACCCGGAGATCAAAGATTAGGGCAAAGTCGGCGGCAGGAGCCTGCGCAAAAATAACCTCTTCTTTGATGCTCGGTCCGGTGACCGTATAGCGTAGATCCGCATGGGGAAAGGCATCGGCGTAGATGATCGCGGCACCCTGCACCGATGCATTGGTTAAAGTTGCATCTCTAGGCGTGAAGCCGATCTGAAGCTCACCCTGGCGCAGATGCACCAAGGAGCTAGTCGCAGCAATTCCCACTGCTGCCGTCGGTGCTGCAAACTGGACATCGAGATTCGTCCCGTCAGGCTCGTAGCCGGCTGTGCTTCCGGCCCGCGCTCCAATCGTGGGGCGCAGCAGCGGGCGAAAGGGCACCCAGGAGCCGTCGGGCTGGCGATAGTTCACCGGCTCGGCGTAGACGTGGGTCTCCCAGTGCCCATCTAGGTACATATACACATTGCTGTGCGCGTCACGATAGGCAGGCAGCTCAACTGAAGCTGTCGTCTCGGCAAGCACGGGCGTGGCCTGCTGGACAACACCCGGAAGATACACCGATGACGGCGTGACAGGCAGAGCGGCATGAGGAGGAGGAAGATCGCGGGTCTGCTCCTGTGCCCACCGCTGCTGAAGCTGCGCCAGCCGCTGCGTCTGATCGACCGCAGGAGCGCTTGCAGGTGGGGCTGTGGTACCGCTGGATGCTACGGGAAGATCGCGACGCCCTGCAATGGATGCGCGCTGCTGTGCAAAGCGCTGTGCGGCATCTTGTATGTCCTGGGCAGCTAGCGCCTGTGGCGGGATCAAGCTGAGCGTGAAAATAACCAGGAGCAGGGTTGAACAATGACGCCACAGACGATGATGCATAGAAACTTCTCCGTTGAGGATGTGGTGCTAAATTGATCAAGGAGCTAAAATTTTGTAGCCTTCCTCCGAAAGAATGCGCTTGGGATTACTCCTCGGAAGATCTACTGTGTGAGCAGGAATGAAGCGATGCTTGTAGCTTGGGTAACATAAATGGCTGGCCGTAGCGGTTGTACCTGACATAGGTCAGAGACGGAATGCCTGCTGTCTTCGTTGGTATTGCAGGAATAGCCGCTGATAGCAGTACAAGCACCAAGATCAAAGGTGCTTGTCCATACTGCTCTTGAAACGCGCATTGCCGTCCTTCTCAAACATATCTCGCACGAGTACAAAGGCCAGGAGCGCGACAAGGGATGATACATTTCATGGCAGCACAAGCCACGAAAGCGCTGTTCCTTCAAGAGGGAATGCATCAGCCATCGAAGACATATGTTCTGCAAAGCGTTACCATCCCTTGTCGCTTCTTAGCATAAAGGAGTTCCAACCAAAGAAATTGCACAAAACTTGCACGCATCTCTGAGAAGTGTGGTCCCTCTTCTACCTAAGACATGCGCTAGCGCTGGTCTAGGAGCAAGCGCAGAATACCATGCTCTATAATATTCTTCACCCCTATAGCACTACAGCAGCATCCACACGAGGCTTGAGATGGCAGGCAGCAAAGAAGATCAGCTAACCCAAGAAGTACATAGCGCGCTTAAGCACTATCGCCAAGCTAACGACCTGGAACACCATCCAGCGGGAGATTGGCCAACAGTCCAGCAATTATGTCAGCGTGGGATGCATGTTGTCACCGCGATTCGGCAGGTGCTTGCTACAGCGCTAGATGACATCAAAGAAATCGATCCTGAACAAGTGCTCCTTGTGCGCGAGATCTATCTGCGAGGCCGCTCGATCGAGTCGCTGGCCAGTGAGCGCATGTTTGATCCGTCAAGCATTCATCGGCGGCGAGCCAAAGTTGTCAAAGAGCTGACCGTCATAGTGACCGAACAAAATCGGCAGGCTGAGCGCAGCCGTCGCCGGGAGCGCTTTGAGCCGACCCAGCCGATTGTCGGCTCTACAGCGCTGGTCGAGCAGATCATGCGCCAGCTTACTGATCCTAGGGGCGCGCCGGTGCTGATCCTTGAAGGAATGGGGGGCCTCGGCAAGACAACGCTCGCGCGGCAGATCGCGTATCGCTGTACAGATCAAGATGTGTTTACAGGCGTGCTCTGGGTCAGCGCCAAGCAGGTAGATTTCGATGTATGGGGCGGCCAGCGCCGTGAGCGGGGCGCGGCGTCCATTCGCGTCGACGATCTGATACGTGAGCTAGCGCGTGAGCTACAGCTCGACGCCCGACAGGATCTAGAGCAGCTGCGCAGCGAGGTAGCGGCGCGCTGCAAGCAATCGCCGTACTTGATCGTCTTCGATAACCTTGAGACGCTGGCCGACATGGCGGCGCTCGCACCGCTGATCGATCAGCTGGTAGGGCCAAGCCGCATACTGATCACCACCCGCGATCGAGCGCTTGAGGCGCTGCCGGCGACGCTGCCTCGCTCGTATATCTCGCTCGCGGAGCTCGATCTGGCAACCAGCTGTCGGCTGCTGCGTGAAGCCGCCGCCTGGATTCCCGCTCCGTCGCTGCTGCAAGCCAGCGATGCAGATCTCACGCAAGTCTATGCGGTAACCGGTGGGAATCCGCTGGCGCTCTGGCTCGTTGCGGGCCAGGCAGTGGATCTGCCGTGGACGCTGCTGTTGCGCGATCTAGTTGAGCGCTGTCCGCGCGGTAGCAGCGCTTATGAGCTGTACGACTATCTCTACCGCCGCTCCTGGGAGCAGCTTCGCGACGAGGCAAAGTTGGTGCTGTTTGCCATGCATCGCTGCGAGGCAGGCGTAGCCTATGATCACCTGATTGAGTTGAGCGAGCTTGATCACGTTGCTTTTCAAGCTGCGTTCACCGACCTCCGGCGACGGATGCTGCTCCAAATGGACGAGCGACATGTCTGCTCGATTCATCGGCTGACCTACGCCTTTTTGCGTGTTGTCATCGCGGGGTGGGCATAATGGATCTGGAGTTTTTCCGTGGACGGGCGACCAAGATGGCCGCGCGCCAATCGGCGTATCTGCTGCGTCCCTCGGAGCCGCTGACGCCGGAGCTAGCCGTTCCCCAGGCTGTTACTCTGCTTCAGGATTATGTCCGGCATCTGAATCAACCCATAAGCGCCGTTACCTTTGCACTAGCATTTCACCCGCTCGTCGAGCGCTGGGCAGCGTGGGCTTCCTGGGTAGATGCGCTCGATATGGTGATCGACATTGCTGCCGAGCATAGCTCACCTCTCGATATCATTCACCTGCTGAATATCCGGAGCCAGGCCGCGCGCGAGCTGGGCGATGACATAACAGCGTTTCAGGCCGCTGACCAGGCGCTCCAGCTCGCAGAAGCGCAGCAAGATCCCGGCGTGATCGCCACATCGCTCAATAAGCTTGGCCTGATCGCCTTTAAGCGCGATGATCTGGATGTCGCTCGACAGAGCTGGGAGCGAGCCTACGCCCAAGGAGCCAATCTGCTTCCTGCAACTGAGCTAGGCCACATCACGATGAATCTGGGCTTAGTTGCGGTCGCGCAGCATCGCTATCAGGCAGCCGACGACTACTTCCAGGTTGCGCTGCACTATTACCAAACCCACCACGATGCTATCTCGATCGCGAAGATCCAATGCAATATCGCGGACTTGCGGAGCCGACAAGAGCAGCTCGACGGCATTGAGGCCATCGTGCTAACCGCGCGCGAGACGCTCAAGATTATCGGTGCCCACTACGACTACGCCATGGTCGAAAACGACATTGGCTGTTTGTATCTTAAGCTGGAAGATTTCGATCGTGCGCATCAAGCCTTTCAATCAGCGCTGCACGTCCTGGAACAGGTCGGCTCACTCGTAGGACAGGCGCGCGTCCTTTCCAATCTTGCCGAACTCTATGTGACCTATAAGCAATGGCCAGCAGCGGAAACGACGTTGAAGGAAGCCCAGCGCCTGGCCGAGATCTGTCATAAGCCCTTGTTTATCGCAGCAGTGAAGGTCGATCATGGGCGCATGCTGGACATGCGCGGCGATCCAGC
>JAFAYS010000911.1 GCA_019240175.1 Chloroflexota bacterium
TGCTGACCGCCAGCAGTACGGCGGATGTTATGCTGGCCAACTCCTGGACCAAATCGCCAGGCTGTGTGTTTTACAAGAACACCGGCGCGTACGGCCCCGGACACAACACCTTCACTACCTCGCCGGACGGCTCCGAGGACTGGCAGCTCTACCATGCCAACACAACAGCCGGCACGGGCTGGAATGGCCGCACGATCCGCGCCCAGCGCTTCACCTGGAACGCCGACGGCTCGCCCAACTTTGGCCGCCCGACCCCGGCCAACGCCGCGCTGGCTGGCCCGTCGGGTGAGCGCTACGAGGCCGAGAACGCCACGCTCAATCGTGCGAGCAGTCGTACTGCCTGCTGCAACGCCTCCAACGGTCGGGTGGTGGGCTACATCGATTTCGCCGATAGTTATGTCGACTTTTATAACGTCAACGTGCCGACGGCTGGCAACTACGCGCTGACGGTACGCTTTGCCAACGGCTCGGGCGCGACCAGCACGCATAACGTTTCGGTCAACGGCGCAGGCATCGGCGCGATCAGCTATCCCAACACTGGCTGGGACAACTGGACCTCCACCACGATACGCGTCAATCTCAATGCCGGCAACAACACGATCCGCTTCACCAAAGGCACCAACTACGCCGAGCTGGACTACATCGATCTGCCGCGCTACGAGGCCGAGCACGCCGCGATCAACCATGCGACGATTCGCGGCGCGTGCTGCGGCGCATCCAATGGCAGCGTCGTCGGCTACATCGACTACGCCGACAGCTACGTGCACTTCAACAACATCAACGTGCCGTCCGCCGGAGCCTACACCTTGACCGTGCGCTTCGCCAACGGCTCGGGCGCGGCCAGCAGCCACAACATCTCGGTCAATGGCGGCGCGACGGTCGCCGTCAACTACCCCAACACCGGCTGGGACAACTGGTCCACGGTCACCACGAGCGTCAACCTCAACGCCGGCAACAACACGATCCGCTTCACCAAAGGCGCGAACTACGCCGAGCTAGACAGCATCGAGGTTTCTCGGTAGCCACGTCGATCAAAAAGGCTCGATCGGGTTCTATATGAACAACCGATCGAGCCTTGAAGCTCAATTCTGGCGAGCGCGGCGCGGTTTTTAAGCGGCGCGGTGAATATAATCTTCCGTGAAGCGCGGAAAGATCAGCGGCACGCGCTCCACGCTGATCACGTTCTCATTCGACCGCAGCAGCTGCTCGACCTCCAGCGCAAACTGCACCGGCACCTGCACTGTACCTGCGTTTTTCATCACCATATCGGTCGAAAAGATCACTGGCCGACAACCTGCAGGCCAGCGGCGTTTCGTATCCCAAAAATCTGATGTGACGACCAGTAAAAACGTAACCATCGATCGCAACCAACACTCGCTAAATACTTAAGCGCGCCGCCACGCGACACACCGTCAACCTGTGACTACGATTCATTGTAGCACATTTGTGCGGCATTTTCAGGCTGACTTTTTCGCTAACTTTCCGCGTACGATTGGGTTACTCTCTGCTGGCGCGATCATGCTTCGGCGTTGTGTAAACTATTATCGATAGTATTGATTATCGGTTATGCGCTGGCTGCTACACATCGCCGGAGCGGCCAAAGATCACAAAATGCGGCGTCGCGTCGTTGGGCGCTGCGCCGTGCTGCATGGTGTAGCCGGTGGCGGCAAAGAGCTTGGTGCGCGGATAGCAGCGGCGGATCGTCAGGTAGTCGCCCCAACCGTCGCGGGCCGGCCCACGCAAGCCTTCCACACACAAACAATCACGGCGCGTGCCGGTCAGGATGCCGACTGCGTGCGACGGAAAGCGCTCGCCACCGCCGAGCATGTAGGAAACGCCGACCTCACGGCGCGAATTACTGCTCAGACTAGCGTAGCCCAGCGCGGCATGCTCGTCCCACAGATTGAGATTGTCGACCAGCTCCAACGTTTTGGAGTTGATCCGCGCGATCTGGATGTAGGGCTGTGGCCGTCCGTTGGTCCCGCCGCGATTCGCGCCCCAGGCAAACCAAAGATCGTGGCCGGCTTTGGTTGCGCCGGTAATGCGTGGATCGGCGCGGCCCAGCCAGTTCATGCCGCCGGGTATCTGTGAGCGGTAGCTGCCCGCCGCCCAGCGCGCGACTGTAATATCGTTAAAGGTTGGTGCATCGGCGCGCTCCTCCCACGAGAAGACGCGCAGGCTGCTGGTAGTATTGTGCGCCGCCCAGAAGGCGCACTTGCCACAGTTCTGCGCGACACGGAAGCTGAAGTTGTCCCGGGAGATCGTGTGCTGCGCTGTGATATTGCCGCTGCGAATGCCGCTCAGCGGAATACGCACCAGCACCGTCGCCGTCCACTGCTGGCCAAGAAAGCCGTTGACCGTGAGATACAGCATGTTGGTGCCGATCGCAAGATCGGGATCGTCCAGATACACATTCGGCAGACCGAGCTGCTGCGCCGTAATATCGAAGACGCGCCAGCGACCGCTGCGCACATCCTGCGAGCGAGCAAACGCCAGCCGCTGAAGATTCGCGCCGGTCTGATCCGGCGAATACTGCAGCAGCCAAACAAACATATCGATCTTTTTGATATAGTGGACGACCTGATCGCAGCAGAAGCTCATGCCGATCGGTTTGGGAAAAGCCGTGAACGGATCGACGTAGCGAAAGGTCGCGCCGCCGTCCAGCGAGGCTGCCGCGTACCAGTTGCCGGTGTAAAAAACCACACTGCCGTTGATCGCCACGCTGGGATCGCCGACCTCGGAGGCCGCGTGGTGCTCGGCGGCGGAGTCCAGCGCCACATTGCGCACCAGGCGGATCTCCTCACTCGCGGCGCGCAGACCAGGCGCGGCAAGGCGCGGCGTCCAATCGATCGCCGGCGAGGGAGCGGGATCGGCGACCTCAGCGCCTTCCGGGACCGGCGGCACGATCCGGCGCTGGTGAATCGCGTGATGCTCCGGCACCTCCTGCGCCTCGCGCGTGTAAGGCACCAGCACTTCCTCGTAATCAGTTGACCCAAGCTCGGCAACCGGAAGCGCGCCTTCTGGCTGCGGCTCACTCGGGAATCGATGTTGATTCGTCATGGGGGGACCTGCCTTTCCTGGAAGCAAGAATATGACGAGCGATCTGCGCGGGCTGCAAAGCCGCAGGCTTGCCGCTGTGCGGGCACCGCATGAGGATGCTTAGGGATCGATCGTGGCAACCTGCACCTTTGTCGTGAGCATTGATCAATCCGGCTCAATGCGGGCACCGGCGGGAGCGAGAGCGCAGCATCCGCAGCGCGCTGTTTGTTGCTCACCAGGCCAGCCTTGCTTAAACCAGCACAACAGTCGCTGATCGCCGCTGGATGAGACATCACGCGATCAACGATTCAGGGAGCGGAAAAGCGAGAAAGCAGTGAGGAAGTGTCCGCCGCTCCTAGTATATGACAATGTTCGGGCTTTGTTAATCGCAGATGCGCAGCTTGTAGATCAAAAAAAAGAGGCTCCTCGACAAGGAGCCTCCGTGAACCATGTTACGAAATGCGCGCTTAGTTTGTGTACATCGGGATGTACATCGGATTCGGCAGCAAGCGTCCGATCTTGTTGCCGGTATTCTCCACAAACCAGAGCGACACGCCCTTGCCCTTGATGATGCCGGTGATCGCGCTGTCCGGCGTGGGAATATCATACTCGAAGATCTGGCCGTCGGTGGTGATCTGGCCGATCTTCTCGACCTCGGCAAACCACAGCGTGTTGCCGACGCCGGCGGTGATGTTGTACGACTGGCTCTCGGCGGTCGGGATGTCGAACTCCGTCACCGCGCCCGCCGTCGTGATCCGCCCGATCTTGTTGCCGCCGTTCTCGGTGAACCACAGCGCGCCGTCCGGTCCTGCCGTAATGCCCAGCGGCTGGCTGTTGGCCGTCGGAATATTGAATTCCGTCACCGCGCCTGCCGTTGTGATCCGCCCGATCTTGTTCGCGCCATACTCGGTGAACCACAGCGCGCCGTCCGGTCCAGGCGTGATACCCAGCGGCAAGCTGTTGGCGGTCGGGATGTCGAACTCCGTCACCGCGCCTGCCGTCGTGATCCGCCCGATCTTGTTGGTCGAGAACTCGGTGAACCACAGCGCGCCATCCGGCCCGGCCACAATTCCCGAGGCCGCGCTATCGGCGGTCGGGATGTCGAACTCCGTCACCGCGCCCGCCGTCGTGATCCGCCCGATCTTGTCGACCTCGGTGAACCACAGCGCGCCATCGGGTCCAGCCGCGATACCGTAGGGCTGACTGTCGGCGGTCGGAATATCGAACTCGGTGATGTCGCCGTCGGTGGTGACGCGTCCGATCTTGTTGCCGTTGAACTCAGTAAACCAGTACGCGCCGTCCGAGCCGAGCACAAGCTCCATCGGCTCGCTGGTGCTGGTTGGAATATCGTATTCGGTCACGCTCTCGGTGAAGTTATCGATGACGGCGATTGAAAAGCCGGATCGATGTGGATCGCGGGCGGGCAGCGGGCGGCGTGGACGCTCCACCTGCGCTGCCGAGCGATCGGCAAACGAGCCGAGCGCGGACAGAACCAGAATCGTCAAGAGGCCCAAACGGAACGTTGTGCTTCGACCCAAACCTTGCATGATGATGTTCTTCCTTTTGCCTAAACGTCGTGCGATCGACGCAAAACCACGTGGCAGGCGTATCGCTCAGGATGAGGTGCGGCGCGAGCATCACATCTGTGATTGCGCGGGGATCAAGCCGCGATCATGGTAGCAGCCAGCGCAGATTTTGACATAGCCTGCTAGTCCTGCCTGCCGATCAGATCTTTCAGCGGTCGCATGCCATACCTGCCCAGCAGCTTGAGCGGACGGCTCAGCACGTACAAAAACGAGAGCGCCGCCGGCAGCGGCTGGAGCGTCCAATCTTCTTCGGTGGGGCTGATCAGCAAATACAGGCAGTATTGCCAGCGATCGCGCCAGCGCTCACGCGACCGCAGATGAAAGCGCGCTCTTTCGCTGGCGGTGAGCGGTTGCGTGGCAGGCCGGAACAGCCCGTCAGCGGTCGCGACCAGCAGTCGTGGCAGCGCGGCATCCTGCGCGATCCGGCGTGTGATCAGCTCAGGCAGCGCCGCGCCCAGCAGATCGCGGGCGAGCAGCAGGCCCAGCAGCAGCATGCGCTCACCGCCGGAGCGCCGGGCCTCGTCGAGCAGCCGCTGCCAGTCGAGGTCGGACCGCGCGCGAATCAGCTCGGCCAGATCGCAGATCCAGGCCAGCCGCTCCCAGCAATGGTTTGCGCCGTGAACGCAGAGCATCAGCAGCAGATCCTCGGGCGCGAGATTCAGCACCTCCCGTCCGCCCAGCGGCAGCCG
>JAFAYS010000968.1 GCA_019240175.1 Chloroflexota bacterium
GTCGCCACCGATCGGAATCAGCGTATCGATGCCGAGATGCTCAAGCACTTTGAGCACATGCGGCGTGCAATCGACGGTCTGCTGGCCTTCAGGAATCGGGAAGCGATCTTTGAGGAAAGGGGGCAGCATAGTGGCTCGCACGCGACCGGGATTAGTCCGCGAGGTGTGGAGGTGCGTACCACCGTAGCGGTCGATCGTGCGCACATCCGCGCGCGTCAGCGGCTGCACATACTCATCGCGATTGGTCTCGTCCTCGAGATTATAGTTGAGCAGGCCGCCCCAGCCGCGCCGAATGCCAACCACTTCGATCCCGGCATCTGCGGCGCGATTCACCACCGCTTTGATACACGGATTGAGGCCTGGAACGTCGCCGCCGCCGGTGAGAATGCCGATTTTCATGCGATCCTCCCTCGCTGTCATAGGAACAGGACGTTGATCCTTCCCGCAAAATCGGACGGCACGGAGGCGACGCTGCCCAAACACCGGCGCGGTGTCCGACCATGCCACATACCTGTATTGTGCGGCAATGCTCCTCGACGCGCAACTCGGAAGACGCTACTGGACGGTCGGCACCAACTCCTTGACGATCATCTGCACGCGCCGCCGGCCCATGTACTCGTTGATCGACAGCGTATAGGCGACATCCACACGCGGACATTTGCTGAAAGCGCTGACATGCTCGCCGTTGCGCCACCACAGCGCATCGATCGTGGTGCGTCCGTCGAACAGCCGCAGCTTGAGGTGCTGACGCTCACGGCCCATCACAAACGCGTCGACCACTTTGAGGCCGCGCGTGACCCAGACCGGCTCGGGATTACCGTGACCGTACGGCTCTAGCTCGGCCAGCAGCTCCACCAGCTCGATATTCATCTGATCCAGCGCCAGCTCGGCGTCGTAGTAAAGCCGGGGCGTCAATAGATCGTCGGGCAGGTCGCGCGCCGCGATCTGTTGCAGCCGCGACTCTAGCTCGGGCAGCCGCTCGTTGGTGATCGTAAAGCCCGCCGCCATCGTGTGGCCGCCGAACTTCTCGAACAGCTCGCCCACCTCGGTCAGCGCGCCGATGATCGAGAAGCCCTCGACCGAGCGCGCCGAGCCGCGGCTGGTGTTCTCGCCGCGCTCCAACAGCAGCACCGGACGACCCCAGGCTTCGACCAGCCGCGCCGCCACCAGGCCGACCACGCCCGAGGGAAAATCTTTATCGTCAAGGACCACGATGCGCTGCTGGTGCTTGCCACTGGCCGCCGCGCGCTCTAGCGCCATGCTTTGCACTTCTTTGGTCAGATTCTGGCGCTGAAGATTGATCTCGTTCAGCTCCTCGGCCAGCACCTGCGCCTCAAGGTCAGTCGTCGCCAGCAGCAGATCATAGGCCCGGATCGCGTTATCCAGCCGTCCGGCAGCGTTGAGCCGTGGCCCCAACACAAAGCCAATCGTGCGCGTATCGATCGGACGCCGCGACGCCGAAGCCTCGATCAGCGCTTTGATACCGGGCCGCTCGCTCTCGTTCAGCGCCAGCAGGCCGTGCTTGACCAGAATCCGGTTTTCGCCGTTCAGCGGTGCCATATCAGTCACCGTGCCGAGCGCTACCACATCCAGCAGATCGCGACCACGTAGGTTGGTGCGCATACCGATCTTGTGCAGCGCCTGCGTCAGCTTGTAGGCTACGCCCACGCCCGCCAACATATCGTAGGGATAATCACAATCGCCACGCTTGGGATTGATCACCGCGTAGCCCTGCGGCAGCACCGCTGGCGGCGTGTGGTGATCCAGCACGATCACATCCAGGCCCAGCGCCTGCGCCCGCGCGATCTCGTCGACATTGGAGATGCCACAGTCCACGGTGATCAGCAGATCGGCTTTGGTGGCCAGCTGCTCGATCGCGGGAATATTCAGGCCGTAGCCTTCCTCGATGCGGCGCGGAATATACGGCAGCACGCGCAGGCCCAGCGCCGAAAGCGCCTGCTTGAGCAGCGCCACGCCGGTCACGCCGTCGGTATCGAAGTCGCCATACACGGCCACCGTTTGATCCGCTTCGACCGCCTGGCGAATCCGATCGACCGCGCGATCCATGTCGCGCAGCGCAAACGGATCGTGGAGCCGGCGATAATCGGGGTCCAAAAAATCTTTGACCGCATCGGGATCGGTGATCTGGCGGCTCCACAAGACCTGCCCCACCAGAGGCGAGATCGAAGCAGGCAATTCATGCAGAAATGCTGCGGGCGCGGTTGGGCGCTGCACCCAGCGAGAACGTAGCGTCATCTTTTCCTCAGGGGCATGCTAGAAAAGCCATCGGGGAGCCGTATCATCAAGCTAGCTGCTCAGTGATAAACGTTCCATTGGCTACATTTATCTTACCAAAGGGGCGCAGATTTTCAACGCCTCGCTGCCACCGATCTAGATTCACACGGCGACGGGCCACCCTCCACACCCCGCCGGCTGCGTGAGATAGATGAGACCCAGAGCCGCGCGGCGGCTCGTGACGTGTGGCAACATTTGGGCGTCGTACTAGTCAGAATTGCCCCTTAAGTACTCCTTCAGCACGTCTAGACATTACGTCAAATAAAGCGTATAGTACCTTTACCTCAAAAATCTAGCAAGCGATACTGCTATGAACGCGAACACCTTTTGTCGTTCACTCACCCCACAGTACGCTACAGTCGGCGGTGTTCGAACCCATTACGTCGAGTGCGGTCGCGGTCCCACAGTTGTTCTGCTCCATGGACTCTCGGCCTGCTTCTGGAACTGGTGGCGCAACATTCCGGCTCTAGCGGAACACTTCCACGTCGTCGCGTTTGACCTCAAGGGCTGCGGCAATTCTGCCAAAGCGCGAGGTCCCTACACCACCGCAGCCTGCACCGATCAGCTGATTGGCCTGCTGGATCAGTTGGGCATCGATCAGGCGGCGATCGTCGGCCACTCCATGGGCTCGCGCATCGCGATCAACACCGCGCTGACACACCCGTCACGCATCAAGTCGCTGGTGCTGACCAGCCCATCCTGCTACCCGCAGACCGGCGGACGCGCGGTCAGCTTTCTGGTGCTGCCCGGCATCGGCGAGCTGTACACACAGTGGATGTTCACCGGACGGCCCGAGAATCTCGTGCGGCGGGCGCTCCGATTCATCACCCATCCAACCAGCGAGATCACCGATGAAGATGTGTACTGGAACATGGTCTCGGGCGCGGAGCAGAAGCGGCTGCTGGCGCAGAGCTACCTGCGCTATGGCCGGCAGATGCAGTTCCACAAGCCGTGGAGCCTGTCGCAGCGCTACGCCGAGATCCAGGTGCCCACGCTGGTCATCAGCGGCGACAGCGATCGCCTGGTGCCTGCCGACCACGCCAGCCGCCTGGCACAAACGATCCCAGGCTCAAAGCTAGAGATCTGGCCGCACACCGGCCATCTGCCGCACACCGAGCAGGCGGAGCGCTTCAACCAGACTGCGATCGCCTTCCTGCGCGATACGCTGCACTCGGGTCAGGCCGGGCAGCGCAACTACTGGGGCTGGCTGCATCGCTTCCTGATCCGGCGGTAAGTTGCTGAGAACATCGAAACGCTCTGCTCATTTGCAGGGCGTTTTTGGTTTGCCCGGCATTACTTTTTTGCCTTTTGCGCTTGACGCCAATGGTACGATTTTCGCGGCTACGCATACAGTAAAGGCTGCGAAATCGCATGAGCGCTAAAGCAGATATCCTGATCATCACCGTCACCGATGTTGAAAGCCGGGCGGTGATGCAGGTCTTCCAGGAAGCAACTGGACACGTCCCCAAGCCGGAGCCGATCGGCGATCGAATCTATCTGGACCTCGGCGAAGTCAATGCTGCGCACGTCTTCATGGCGCTATCGGGGATGGGCACAGGCGGGATCGGTGGGTCGCAGGAAGGCGTGCGCAAGGGTATTGAGGCGCTGTCACCCGCCGCCGTGATCATGGTCGGTATCGCGTTCGGCGTCAATCAGGAGAAGCAGGCGATCGGCGATGTGCTGGTTTCAGAGCGGCTGATGCTGTATGACCTTCAGCGTGTTGGCACAAACAAAGACGGAACCTTTCAGATCATCGATCGCGGTGACCGGACGCCTGCCTCACCGTGGCTGATCGACCGCCTCAAGATGGCGAAGCTGTTTTGGAACGAGGCACAGGTTCGTTTCGGACTGATCCTGTCAGGCGATAAGCTGGTCGATCAGATCGACTTTCGCCGGCAACTGCTTACCTTGGAGCAGGAGGCGATCGGCGGCGAAATGGAAGGGGCCGGACTGTATGTGGCCTGTCAGAGCAAACAGGTTGACTGGATTTTGGTCAAGGCAATCTGCGATTGGGCAGATGGGCAGAAAGCTCAGGATAAAGATAAGCGCCAGCAGCTTGCCGCCCGCAATGCTGCGGCATTCGTGCTCCACGCGCTGCAACAAGCTCCACTCAAACGCGATTATGAGCCACAGCCTTATGTGGAGCCGGTACCAGTCCCGCCAATATCAACCGAGCCGCGCCCCTCGGTCAATTCCTCACTGCCATCTCAGCCGTACTTCTTTGGTCGTGAGCAAGAGCTGGCAAGCATTGCCGAAGCGATCTCGCCCGAGGCACGCACCTGGGGCGCATTGATCGACGGTCCCGGTGGCATCGGCAAGACCGCGCTGGCCGTCCGCGCTGGTCACCTTGCGCCCGCTGAGCACTTCGACCGCAAAATCTTCCTGTCTGCTAAAGTGCGCGAGCTAACTCCGGCTGGTGAGCAGCAGCTGGAAGACTTTATGCTACCCAACTACATGTCATTGCTCACGGAGCTGGCCCGCGAGCTTGGTGAAGGCACCATCGAGAAATTGCCTCATAACGAGCGAGCCAACGCCGTGCGCCGTGCACTTACCGACGTACGAGCCCTGATCGTCATCGACAACGTTGAAACCTTTGACGAGCGAGAGCGTGTTCGCCTGTATCAATTTCTTTCTCGCCTACCTGGTGACTGCAAAGCCATCGTCACCAGCCGCCGCCGCACTGACATTGACGCTCGTATCGTGCGCCTGGATCGGCTGGAGCGCAAAGATGCGCTCGATCTGCTGGTAGAACTAGCAAAAAATAACCGACACCTACAGCGAACGACAGAGCAGGAGCGCAACGATCTCTACGAGATCAGCAACGGCAATCCGCTGCTGATCAGATGGGCAGTGGGGCAGCTTGGGCGTCTAGGCAGCCAATGCCGCACGATTCCTGACGTGTGCGAATTTCTCAAAGCCGTACCAAAAGACAACGATCCGCTGGAATACATTTTTGGGGATCTGCTGGATACATTCACCGAGAGCGAAATTGCCGTACTAGCGGCTCTAACACACTTCACTCAGCCCGCCAAGGTGCGCTGGATCGCCGACATAGCCGGGATTGCCGAGCCAGCTGCTCGCACCGCACTAGAAGACCTGACCGATCGCGCTCTACTAGTGAGCGATCAGGAGGCGCAAACCTTTCTCCTGCCACCGTTGGCCGCAACGTTTTTGCGGCGTAAGCGCCCGGAAGTTATTGCACAAACCGGCGAACGTCTCATCGATCAGGTTTATGCACTGGCGCTGGAAAACGGCTACGAGAACTATGAGGGCTTCCTTACACTGGAGTCCGAGTGGCCAGCGATCACAGCCGCTCTACCACTGTTCGTGCAAGGCGAAAACAATCGATTGCAGCGTGTGAGTGATGCACTCAGAACTTTCTTGAACTTTTCAGGTCGGTGGGATGAGAGGCTATCTCTCAGCAAGCAAGCTGAAGCAAAAGCACTGGCTGACGGAGATTTTTACAATGCGGGCTGGCGCATCTTTGACGTTGGAATGACATATGCAGTACGTAGGCAAACCCCTGAAGTACTTGCATCCGCTGCACTATGCGCCGCCCACTGGGAAAAAGCCCTAATTGCTGGAACACGAGAGAGAGCCCTTAGCCTTCGTCTGCGTGGTCTTGGTCATAAATTGGAGAAAAACTACCGAGCGGCAGCTGAGGCCCTTGAAGAGTCGCTCACCGTAAGGCGGGCGATAGCACTTGAAAGCTGGGGTGTTGCCATTGGGTTGAATGATCTGGCTACTTTGGAACACGAACAGGGAAACTACATTGCAGCGGAGCGCTACTGCCGGGAGGCCTTACAAATTGCGCAGAAGATCAATTATCTGGAAGGGATAGCTATCTATACCGGCAACCTGGCTGAACTCGCTCTTGATCGTGAGGAATGGGCTGATGCCGAAACGCTGGCGCGTGAGGCGCTAGATTTGACAGAAAAAATGGGGCGACAAGAGTTGATTGGCGGGCATTGTATGTGGCTTGCTAAATCATTGGTCCGACAAAATAGAGCGACTGAGGGATTGCCCTATGCCCAACGCGCAGTCGAGATCTTCACGCGATTACGTACTTCACATGACCTGGAAGAAGCGCAAGCTATTCTCCAGGAATGCGGTGGATAGGCTCTTTTTTGGCCTTCTACTGATTACAAAGCCATAAAATCCATTACCTAGGACTGCTCTTGTTTTGCGGGCTATACGAGATCCACTTAAAGTACTACCAAATATCGTACGACGTTCTGCTATAGTTGCATCTACCTCCCAAACCCAACTCACCTCCCAACCCAAACCAAACACACAATCCGCTCCCGTCGTCGTCCTTGCTTCGCTTTGCTCTCAGGGAAAGCTATGAATCTGCGCCGCCTTTTTTCTTGGTGGACGTTGTTTTCACACGTCCTGTGGATCGTGCTGCCCTCCATGTTGGTCTTGCCGTCGTCAGTGGTTGCCGCCGCGACACTGTGCGGTGCCAACACATCACCGCTTCAGCCTGCGCCTGTGATTAACGAGTTTCTGCCTGACCCAGCCAGCGGGACGGAATGGGTCGAGCTGTTCAATCCGCACGACACGCCGATCTCGATTGGCGGCATGAAGATCGACGACGTAGCCGGCAACAGCAGCACGCCCAAGCTGATTCCGGCGGGCACCGTGCTAGGCGCGCACCAGTTTTATGTCCACTCGATCAGCGGTTTTATGTTGAATAACGACACCGACGCGGTGCGGCTGCTCGATCCGACCGACGCGCAGATCGCGTGCAAAACTTATGTCGGCGGCGCGAAAGGCTGGTCGTGGGGCCGCATGATCGACGGCATTGGCCTATGGCACAGCGTCGGCGCTCCTACCCCCGGCGCGGTCAATCCGCTCTCGGAGCAGTCGCCGCTCGTGATCAACGAGTTTCTACCACTCCCTGCATCCGGCTCACCCTGGATTGAACTGCGCAATCTTGGGCCGGGCTTGATCGATCTTGAGGGGTTGAGGATTGATGACGCCGACGACGATCAACAGTTCTTGCTGATCACAGAGCCGAGCGTGCTCGCAGCCGACTCCCGATCGCTGCTGGCGCTGGATCTTCCTGTCGGGCTGCTGAGCGAGAGCGACGGGTTGCGCTTGCTTCAGCCGGATCAGTCCCTCCTGGACGAGTTCTTCTTCGATCAGGCACAGCCCAATCAGGCGTTTGGTCGCTTTCCGGACGGCGGCGATTGGCGCGCCGATCTCGTGCCTTCGCGTGGACAGCCGAACGCGCTGCCACCGACGCCAACCCCGACGCCGACCGACACACCCACACCGACTGACACACCCACGCCAACCGATACGCCCACCCCGACGGATACACCAACCCCAACTGATACATCAACACCGACAGCAACGCGTACGCCGACCCCAAGCCGCACACCAACACCCACGCATACGGCATCGCCAACTCGGACTGCATCGCCCACGCGCACGCCGACGCTGACACGCACGCCGACGCTCACGCGAACACCAACGCTGACTCGTACACCAACGCTCACGCGCACGCCCAGCCCAACACATACGCCAACCCTGACTCGTACACCAACCTTGACGCGCACGCCGGTGCCTACCAAAGAGCCAACCTCAACGCGTGTACCCACATCGACGCGCACGCCGGTACTCACGCGTACACCCAGCCCGACTCGCACACCGTCGCCCACACGTACGCCATCACCGACGCGCACAGCATCACCAACCCGAACCGCATCGCCCACGCGCACACCCAAGCCCGGCGCAGCCAGCACCCAAGCTGACACGCCGAGTGAGCCAGGAACACGGGCCGCGCCTGGTGAGATCTTGATCGCCGAGGTGCTGATCGATCCCGCCGACGAAGGCACAGAGTCTGGCGGCGAATGGTTCAGCCTGTACAACGCCAGCGACCACACGATCGAGCTCAGCGGCTGGTCGATCCGTGACAGCAAGGCCACGACGAAAGTGCCACGCTTTGAGCTACATCCGAAAGAACAGGCGCTGATCGCCGCCTCGGAGCGCGTGCGCCAACAGGTTCCACACTTCGACGGGAAGTGGATTCAGCTCGACGGTCGGATCGGTAATGGGCTGGGCAACAGCGGCGACGAGCTCGTGCTGCTCGACAGTGCAGGCCAGGTGATCGATGCGATCTCCTGGGGCACAAGCACAACGATCCTCGATCCATCGATCAAGACCGTGGCGGCTGGTGAAACACTCAAGCGCCAGCTACCGCAAGATACCGATAGCATCGCCGACTGGGAGAACACGCAACAGATCGGGGAAGAATCCGGTCAGCAGGACCGCTCAGCTGAAGCTTCAGTCGAGAGTGATGCCGGTGCAATAATCAACAGCGCGGAAGAGCCGTCACCGAATGGCAGCGACAACAGCGCAGCGCCTCGATCGATAGCTTCTGGAGCAGCACGCGTGATCTTCAGCGAGATCGAGTCCGATCGCGGCTGGATCGAGTTGTACAACAGTCAGCCGCTGCTCCAATCGATCGACGGCTGGTGGATCGACGACGACGACTTGGAAACGCCGCCCTTCGTCTTTCCGCCCGAAACCACGATCGACGCGCATGGTTTTCTGATCGTCGAGGCATCAGACCTTGAACAATTGCATGGCAATCTGCTGCGGCTAATCCGCGCCGACGGCAGCTTTGCCGATCTGCTCAGATCCACTCCGACTACAGCCGGCACAACCATGAGCCGCTACCCGGTGCATGGCGGCGGCTGGCAGCCCAACACTCCGCCGACGCGTGGCACCTTCAACCAGGCACCGCTGCCTACCGCCACGGCAACGGCCACACCGCGCCCGACAGAAAGCTCAGGCACAGCTGCACAACGAGTGGAACATGCCAGAGCGAGCAAACAACCTGTCGCCGCACCGCCACAATCTGATTGGCTGAAACAGCTGTTAGCGCCGCTGCTGGCGCTCGGCCTGGTCGCCGCAGCAATTGTGTGGTCGCGCTGGGGCTCGGCGGGAGCGAGTACGCTCGAAGCGCTGGTACGCGCATCAGGCGAGACTGCGCCGCTGGACGCGACGAATCCTGCTGATGATCCGGAAGAGCAAGCAACGTAAGAACCCATCACGATCGGGTACAATACGAGCAGACACTATTGTTCGCGCCGCATAGTCCTCAACGATCGGCGCGAACTGCTTGTATATGTGGAGCATGTTATGAGCGTTGCAGAACAGCGCCGCCGACCATCACAGCGGCTGCTGGTAGCTCTTGGCTTTGTTATCATCGTCGGGCTGATCCTGGTCGGCCTGATCATTCCAGGTCGAAACGGTCAGCTTGACACCATCGACGGCGGGCAGGGTGCGGTTGGAACCATCCTTACAGCTGCCCTACCGACATTTCTGGCCGGTGTGTTTTCGTTTCTTTCGCCGTGTACGCTGCCGATCCTACCGGCCTACTTTGCCTTCACCTTTGAGGCCAAGCGCCAGCAGGTTGCCTTGATGACACTGGCATTCTTTCTGGGCCTCGCCACAACCATGACGCTCTTCGGCGCGAGCGCTTCCCTGTTGGGCAGCTTCCTCACCGGCGGCAATCTGCGCGACACGCTGGCTTTCTGGGGCGGAGTGTTGATTATCGGTCTTGGCATCGCCAATATGCTCGGCAAGGGCTTTAGCGGCATTCAGATGCAGGAGCGGCCCAGCGCGACCTTTGCCGGCAGCTACCTTTTCGGCATGACCTTTGCGCTGGGCTGGAGCGCGTGCGTCGGCCCGATCCTGGGCACGCTGCTCACACTGCTGGTCGCCCAGGGCTCCTCGGTACTGGCGGGCGCGGTGCTGGCGCAGATCTACGCGCTGGGCCTGGCGCTGCCGCTGTTTCTCGTGGCAGTCTTCTTCCGTCAGATCGGCACGGGCAGCCGGATCTGGCAGATCATCCGTGGACGCGGCTTCTCGATCAATGTCTTCGGGCGAACGCTGCATCTGCACACCACCAGCATCTTGAGCGGCCTGCTGCTGATTGTGCTGGGCTATTTCCTGGCCAGCGGCGAGCTGTACCGCTTCTCCGACTGGGCCACACGCACGCCAGCCGGTGAGTGGGCACTCAACATCGAGACCTGGATCAGCCGCGCGTTTGGCGGACTATGAGCTGGTCCGCCACAGACCGACGACTGGCAGCCTATCTTCAAACTTTTGAGCGGCTTGCACTTCAGCCACGCGATCAATGGCGTGGCTTTTTCACGCCACGCAGCGAGTCGATGAACTTTGGGCTGCGCTTTCAGCTGGCGTTTCCCTGCTACGCCGTGGCCGCGATCATCAAGGCGCTGCCGGCAACCCGTGAGCGCGGATTAGACATCATGGCGGCGCTGATCGATCGCATGCTCGATCCGATCGTTTGGCGCTACTGGTCGCGGGCCACCGGCAGCGGCGATCCCGTGCGACTTGCCAACATCCAGTACAGCGGCCATCTTGGCCACATGCTCGGGCTGTACAAGCTACTCGGCGGCGATGAACGTTATGATCAGCCGCTGCTTTTCACGCTCGACGAGCAGTGCGTGAGCTACACCTACTCCGAGATTGCCGAGGCGCTCCACGCCCAGATGCGCGCCAACCGCTATCATGGCGTGGACTGCGAGCCGGGCAACACCTACGTTTCCTGCACTGATCACGCGCTCTGGTCGAATGTGCTGCACGATCGGCTCTACGGCACGCGCTTTGCAGCTGTCAACGATCAATGGATGGAATTTCTGGATCGGCGGCTGACCTTTCGTGGCCCGCGCAGCATTGGTCGGGGTGCGGTCAGCG
>JAFAYS010001071.1 GCA_019240175.1 Chloroflexota bacterium
CGCAGCATCGCTTCGATCTCGCCCAGCTCAATCCGGTAGCCGCGCAGCTTCACCTGCTGGTCGATGCGGCCCCCAAACTCAATATTGCCATCGGGCAGGTAGTGCGCGAGGTCGCCCGTGCGGTAGAGTCGTGCGCCTGGATTCTGACCAAACGGATCGGGGATGAAGCGCTCCGCAGTCAAACCTGGACGATCCCAGTAGCCACGCGCCACGCCAGGACCGCCAATGTACAGCTCGCCCGCCACGCCCACCGGCACCGGCTGCAGCTGCGCGTCCAGAATGTAGCAGTATGTGTTGGCGATCGGATAGCCGATCGGCACGCTCGTCGCGCTCGTCGGCAGATCGCTGGTCTCGTACCAGGTAGCGAACGTGGTGCACTCAGTGGGGCCGTACGCATTCAGGAGATGCTGTGGCCCGCCCTGGGCAAGAACTTCTCGGACGCGCTGCGGATCAGCCGCCTCGCCGCCAACAAGCACGTAGCGCAAGTCGTTAAAGGCGGCGGGCTGCGCGCTGGCAAACTGATTGAACCAGGCGGTGGTCATGAAGAGCACACTGATCGACTGCTCCCGCAGCAACACGGCAAACTCCTCGAACGCCAGCGCCGTCTGCTTTGGAACCACGATCAGCTGTGCGCCGTTGAGCAAGGCAACCCAGATCTCAAAGGTTGCGGCGTCAAAGGCGATTGTCGAGGCGTGCGCCACTCGATCCGCAGGTGTGACCTGTACATAGTCTGTGTTGCGGGTCAAGCGAACAATCGCCTGATGTGTGATCGCGGTGCCTTTAGGCCGTCCGGTCGAGCCCGAGGTGTACATCACATAGGCCGCGTTGTCGGCGATCGCGGCGCTGCGTGGCTCGATCTCCGGCGCTTGAGCGATCTCCGGCCAATCGGTGTCGATGTAGAGCATGTGGATGGTGGGCAGTTCTAGCAGATCGCGGTAGCGCTCAGCCGTGAGCAGCACTGGCACGCGCGTATCGCTCAGCATCCAGGCGAGCCGCTCCGTGGGCAGTGCTGGATCGAGCGGGACGTACGCGCCGCCGGCCTTGAGGATCGCCAGCAGCCCCACGATCAGATCGGCAGAGCGATCCAGGCAGAGGCCGACCAGCACATCAGGCCCAACACCCAGCCGCTTGAGGTGCTGCGCGAGCTGATTGGCGCGACGGTTGAGATCGGCGTAGGTCAACACGCTGTCACCTTCGACAACCGCGATCGCATCCGGCTGGCGCGCTGCATGCTCGGCAACCAGCTCATGCACACAGCGATCGTGTGGATACGGGCGCTCGGTGGCGTTCCAGGTGGTCAGGATGTGCTGCTGCTCAGCCGTGTCAAGCAGCGGCAGACGATCGATGCGTTGCTGCGGATCGGTCACTATTGCCGCGAGCAACGTCTGGAAGTGTCGCGCCATGCGCGCGATCGTCGACGGCTCAAAGAGATCGGTGCGGTACTCGAATGTGCCGTAGAGACCATCCGGCGTTTCGCTGAGCGCCAGCGACAGATCGAACTTGGCACTCTGATTGTCGAGACTCAGCGGCTCCAAGCGCAGGCCCGGCAGCTCGATCGCGGTGCGCGGGATGTTTTGCAGGGTAAACATGACCTGGAACAACGGCGTGCGGCTGAGGTCACGCTCGGGCTGAACGGCCTCCACGATCTGCTCAAAGGGCAGCTCTTGATGCGCATAGGCGTCCAGCGCCGTCGCGCGCACCCGCGTCACCAGCGCCGCGAACGTCGGCTGACCACTCAGGTCGGTACGCAGCACGAGCGTGTTGACGAAAAAGCCGATCAGCCCTTCCAGCTCCGGTCGTGTGCGTCCCGCTATCGGCGTGCCCACCGCGATATCGTGCTGACCGCTGTAGCGCATCAGCAAGGTCTGCCAGGCCGCCAGCAGCGTCATAAACAGCGTCGCGTCCAGCTGCTGGCTGAGCGCCTCAAGCGCGTGGGTCTGGGCGGCGGGAATGTGAAGCGAGGCGAGCGCACCGTGATCGGTAAAGACCGCCGGTCGTGGTCGATCCGTAGGCAGATCGAGCGGGCCGAGATCGGCGAGTTGCCGACGCCAGTAGCCGAGCTGCTGCGCAAGCACCGCGCCCTGAAGCCAAGCACGCTGCCACAGCGCATAGTCGGCGTACTGGATCGGCAAGGCGGGCAGCGTCACAGGTTCGCCCAGCACCGCGCCACGGTAGAGCGCGGTCAATTCGCGGAGCAAGACACCCTGCGACCAGCCATCGGTCACGCTGTGGTGCAGCGTCACGATCAGCACATGCGCGTCCACCTCGAGCCGCAGCAGCCGCGCCCGCACCAGCGGCCCCGCCGCCAGATCGAACGGCTGCGTCACCTCCGCCCGCACCAGTTCAGCCAGCGCGGCCTCCGAGGCATCGGTGCGCTCCTCGATCGCGATCACCACATCCGCCGCTAGATTGATCACCTGAACCGGCTGTCCGTCTGGTGCCAACGCAAAGGTCGTGCGCAGCACCTC
>JAFAYS010001212.1 GCA_019240175.1 Chloroflexota bacterium
CGCGGACAATCCCCGCGTTCCCCTCGCCCGACGACGCGCTGTCGTTTGCGCAGCGTAACGGCTACGGCTCCAGCGCGCAGCTGCGTGCTGTCGCCACGCGCGAGCTGATCTCATTGATGCTGAGCGATGCAGGCATCGGCACGGTACTCTTCATCAGCGAGCATACCGGCGAGATCGAGAGCGGCTTCGGGCCTGGCCTCAAGATTACGCGCGCCGAGCTGATCGAGCAGCTTGATAAGGAGCAGTCCAGCGAGCCCGAGGCGATCGAGCTGTCGGCCAAGCAGTACGACGCGCTTCAGTTCGGCGTGAATTTCAAAGGTCGTGCCGAGTTCCGCGTCGCGCTGACGCAAGCGGTCGAGCAGGTGGTCGATAGCTATGTACCGCCCGAGGGTAGCCTGGATCGCGGCCCACGCTCGATCTACGCGGCCACAGCGGTTGAGCGCTGGCTTCAGGAGAACGGCTTTCCCCACGCCCACCAGCGACACTGGATCGAAGTCGCCGACGATCCGAAATGGGGCGGCGCGGTCGAGCTCGTCGAGATCGAGGGCGGCACACACAAGCACCTGCTGGTGCAGCTTCTGATCCACGTCGACGAGACAGGACGGCAGTACATCAAGCGAGTGATTGTGACGGTGTAAGGGCGAAGGAACAAAGGAACAAGCGAACAAAAGAACAAAGGGGAGAACCAAAAACTAGGCGGAGAACAAAGAACCGAAGGAACAAAAGAAGCAAAGTAAGTGCCAAAGCTTCCCCTTCTCCTGTGGCAACGGGAGAAGGGGAAGGCACATTAGTGCCAGGGGATGAGGGCCTGCTTTTCCCCTTCACCTGTGGCAACCGAGGTCGAAGCCGACCGAGGTTCGGGGAAAGGGGATGAGGGCATAGACACAGAACAAGGGAACAAAGAACCAGTAAAAATCTATTTTGTTCCCTTGTTCGTTTGTTTGCCGTAGGGCCTGATCACTTTTTCACAAAGATGCGCTGACGCCAAGAACGTGCTATGATGGAAGTGGCATATTTCATGCTGATACACAGGCATGTCACATGAGAGGAGTGCGTCGTGTACCCAGCATTCGCAGTGATGATTGGCTTTATGTTCGGATTCATCGTTGCCGAGATCGCCCATCGGTATTTTGAGATCGATCTGCCGATGTTCTTCTAATCATTCTACTCTTGCGTCGTTCACCAGCGATCTTCGCGCGAGTGTACACATATCGTAGATGGTGGAGCGAGTTGCTCCGCCATCTTGCTTTAAAGCCCTGCGCCGTGCGTAGCTCCTCGTATCTCAAGCACGTCTTGGTCGTTTATCTTCATAGTGCCCCTACTTCTCAAGGATACATCTGTGCAAGCTCAACTACCTCCCTCTACCCTACCCGCCCGCCCACGCACGCGCCTGCTGACCTTTCTAGGTGTAACCCTCACCCTTCAGCTGTATGACATGCTGACCGCCATTCTCGATGGGCCGTACGCAACCGCTATTGCGCTCGTGATCGCAGGCGGCTTTCTGGCAGGCATTTTGTTTATTCGCCGACAGATTAAGCAAGGTGCCGCGCCGAATACTGCGCTCATGCTCAACGGCTTTTATGTGCCATCAGCCCGTACGATCCTGCTGATTTTAGTTGCGCTCGAAATCCTGTGGATCGTCATGATTGTGAACCATAATGCGCTGCCCTGTAGCTGGCTCGACATTTCCCGCCGCGTAGATGGCTGCATTGCGAGCTTTTCGCATGCCGAGCCAGTCACAACGGTCAGCGTATCACCGGATAACGCTCTGTTTGCAACGACTCAGCTTGATGGTACGGTGCAGGTATGGAGCATGGCCGAAAAGCAGATCCTTTGGTCAAAAAATATTGGCGGCAAATTGGGGCCAACGCTTGCGTTTTCACCCACAGATCACCTGCTTGCTGCCGGGCTGGAAGATGGCACGGTTCAACTGATGAGTCCAGCTACAGGAGCGCCGATTCGTTCCCTAACCGGAGCCACCGACTCGATGCTGAGCGTCGCCTTTTCTCCCGATGGCCGGCTAGTAGCCGCCGGATCAGCGGACAAAACAGTACGGGTGTGGCAAGTAGCGGATGGTGGTTTAGTCAACACATTCACTGGTCTCCACGAGAGCGCTGGTACAGTGGCTTTCTCGCCTGATGGGACGCTCTTAGCTGCGGGCGAGCACCGAGCAGTCTGGGTCTGGAGCATGCCCAGTGGTACGCTCTACACAACCTTCAAGCATGCCTCACTCACGGAAAGTATTGCATTCTCGCCTGACGGGACGCTGCTCGCGGTGGGCGGATGGAGAGGTACTGTCGACGTGTGGAATGTTCGCGGGCGTGAAGCGCTGTACACGCTTCATGCAATGTCGGAGCGAGCAAGCAGCGTGGCTTTTTCACCTGACGGCTCGACCATCGCCGTCGGCGGAATAGCACAAATCGTTGCTGGCGAAGTGGGCCTGTGGCGCGTTGAAGATGGGCAGGAGCTGCAAACATTACGACCAAGATCGTATGTGTACAGCATCGCGTGGACGCCGGATGGCAAGCAGCTGCTGGTCACATCGCATGACGCCGTCGAGCTGTGGAACATCAAATAGCCCGACCGCAGCGGCGACAAGACAAGATCAGCGGACCGCCAGATCTAGCTGTGCGGTCCGCTGAAGAATTCGTCGATCGGAAAGCTGGGCAAAGCAGAGACCAAGATCAAAGGCCTGGCAACGCTCAGAGCTGAATCAGCCCATGCTGCACGGCCATACGCACGGCCTCGGTCCGGTTGCCCGCGCCGAGCTTGGCCAGCACCGCCGAGACGTGAAACTTAACGGTGCGCTCGCTGATATGGAGCTGGCCGGCGATCTCCTTGTTTTGCAGCCCCTGCGCCATAAACTGCAACACCTCACGCTCACGCTCGGTCAGCGGCTCCAGCGATGAGGCCGGCGAGTTGGTCATACGCTCCATGAGCTTGGCCGCCACGACTGGCTGTAGCGTCGAGCCGCCCTGCGCCACCACCCGAATCGCGCCGAACAGCTCTTCACGCGGCGCGCCCTTGAGCAGGTAGCCGCGCGCGCCCGCCTGCACCGCGCCAATGATCCGCTCGTCGGTGTCGAAGGCGGTAAAGACCAGCGCTTTCACCTGCGCGTTCTCAGCGCGCATAGCCCGCAGCGCCTGCACGCCGTCCAGGCTCGGCATTTCTAGATCGAGCAGCACCACGTCCGGCTTCAAGGCCGAGACAATATCGACGGCCTCCGCGCCATCATTGGCCTGGCCTACCACCTCAAAATCGGGCTGCGTTTCCAGAACGGAGGCCAGCCCTTCGCGCACGATCGGATGATCGTCGGCAAGTACAATCCGAATCGTCATAGGTTATCAACCTCAATCACATGCTTGCTCGCCGGCAAAGCTATCACGCGCTTGATTCCACGCTGCGCTCAATCGCAGCCTTTGGTCGCGAGCATCTCCTGGGCGCGGGTGCGATCGCCATTGGACGCGATCAGGCGCGGCGCGGCAAGCGTAGTCGTTTCAAAGCCCAGCCCCTGGTACAGATCGAGAATCCGCTCGGTCGCCTGGTTCGAGGCGACGATCGGGCCGGGATGCCGGGACAGCCAGCGCGCGAAGCGCTGCTGATCCTGCCAGCTAAAGCCGCCGGGACTATACGCCGTAAACTCAACATCATACGGCGGGTCGGCGTAGATAAACGTATCCGCGCTGAGCGTCAGCTTGGTGAAATCGCCCGTTTTGAACTGCCAGCCCTGCAACGTCGCGGTGTAGGCCCGGAAATCGGTCGTGTAGTTGATTGTCGTGTAGCGGCCAAATGGAACGTTGAACTCGCCCCGGCTGTTGAAGCGACACAGGCCGTTAAAGCCGGTGCGATTCAGGTAGTAGAACAACGAGGCGGCCTCGGCGGTGTGCTCGCCGCCGTCCTGGATCAGCGCATTGAACCGGCGACGATGCTGATAGTACAGATCTTTATTGTTCGCCATCTCGATCGTGATCACCAGGCCGCGCTGGAGCCAGCTGTAGAAATTGATCAGATGCGCGTTGGTATCGTTCAGGAGCGCAGCTGTGGGTCGCAGGCCCAGCGCCACGGCCATACCGCCGACAAACGGCTCGACAAACGGGCGCTGCGCGTAGCGCGACCAGATTGGACGTAGCGTTGGAACCAGCCAGCGCTTGCCGCCAGCCCATTTGAGAGGAGGCGCGACCGAAGGCGTATGCTGCATCACTGACAACGAAGTTTCTCCTTACACCCGAGTATAAAAGTACGAGCGCTGATTTGCAAACTCGGCTGCACCGCTCCTGCGCGTAGGCCTTGACGATCGAATACGGAACGGCTATGGAGCCCACATAAACTATAGCAACTTCCGCAAGATCGTGAAGCGTTGGGCATAAAGCGCTGGCTGCTGATCAGCTGCGGCAGCAAATCAGCCTCTTATGATCTCGCAGGCGCTGTTGTATAATGATCGACACGCGGAACAGCTCATGTTGCAGCCGCCCAGCCACATTATCACCACATCTCGCGATCGTTATTACCGATTTGATCTTGCTGCCGCCGCTTTGACCACACCGCCGGCTCCCAGACGATCCCTGCGTCAGCCCAGCGGGAGCTAAGCAGCCCAGGAGGAGCACGATGCAGGTAGCATCCTCGCCCTCGCCGCACACCGACACGCAGGAGTTCGCGCGTTATCCGCTGCTCGACGCTTTGATCCACCGGCGCTCGCGGCGTTTTGCCCGTGGCATGCGCCTGGATGGCGGACCGCTGGCCTATGCCAGCACGCGCCCGCCGCAGCCGCTGAGCCTGGAAGAAGAGGCGGCGCTGGCCTTCGCCGCCTGTGGCATCACCGGCCACGCGCTTGGCGATCTGCCCTACCGCTCGGGATCTGCGCCCGCGACCGGCGGCGGCAATATTATGACCAACTTTGTCGGGCGCACCGTGCCCAGCGGCGACTCGATCCACAGCGTGATTGTGTTTGTGATCAACGACGAGGGCGTCTGGCTACTCAAGCGTCCGCAGGATTACGCTCGCGCCGAGCTTGGCGAGCTGATCGCGCTGGCCCGTGAGCACAAGCTGGTCGAGCTGTATCTCAAAAATCGCGTGCAGATCGCCGACCGCCGCCTGGACGTGCCGCGCGACCTGCCGTTTGTGCCGCCGTTCAACAAGTGGTCGTCGAATGTGCCGGGCACCACGCTCTACATCAACATGCTGCTGGCGGCCTTTGACGACGATTTTGCCTCGTTCGTGGTCGACGAGCGCAACCGCTTCCAGCCGGCGGGTATCGCGCGCTTTGCACGCTCGCGGGGCGGCCACCTGTACGACGATCCCAAGCTTGGGCGCGTCGGCACGATCGGCCACACCGAAAGCTGGATCTATGAGTTTACGGCGCTTGAGCAGGGCGCGGTGCTGCAAAATCTGGCCTTGATGGCCGAGGCACTTGGCCTGAGCGGCTTCGCTCACTTCGCGGCCTATCCTTACATCTGGATGCAGACGCTGGGCTTTCGCATGGAGCAGATTCCGCTCTCGCGCACGATCGGCGCGGGTCCACTGACACGCCAACTGCTGCGCGTGCTCAAACGCGACGATCCGGTGCCGACGGCGGTTAGTCTCGATCGCCACGGACAGACGCTGATCAAGCCGTTTTGCCCGCCCGCCTACCCGACGATGTGCGACGCGGTGCTGGCCTTTGTCGACTACAAATTCGGCCCAGGACGCGGCACGTTTCGCGATAACGGCAGCGCGACCGGCTGGCGTGATGGCAGCACGATCCAGGCCGAGGTACCGCTTCCCCGCCAAAAGGCCATTGACGCGACGATCGCCTACTGCGAGTATGTGTACCGGCGCTACGGGCGCTTCCCCGCCAGCAGCGGGCCGTTCCGCACCGTGCTGGCCTACCAGGCGCATCATGTCGATAGCGACTTCTACGATCGCTTCTACCGGCCCGAGGCGCTCAACGCGACGCAGCGCCGGCACAGCGCGGACGACGTGGCGCCAACCATCGGACAGCCGGCAGCTTAGCTCAAACACCAAGGAGCTTTCAGATGGACACGTTCCAATCATCCGATCTGCGACCAGTCACCACCGGCATGCGCTGGATGCTGCTGATCGCCAGCGGCCTGGTCTTTACCGTCGGCATTCAGCTGTATATTCTGACCGAGCAGACCGAGCGCTTTTTCGCCTGGACGATCAATCCGCCGCTGACGGCGGCTTTTCTCGGCGCGGGCTACTGGGCCAGCTTCGCGATGGAGTTTATGGCCTCGCGCAAACGTTTGTGGGCACATGCGCGCATCGCCGTGCCCGCCGTGCTGATCTTCACCACGCTGACGCTGATCGCGACGCTGCTGCACCTCGATCGCTTCCACCTCAACGATCCCAGCTTTGTGACCCGCGTGGCCGCCTGGGTCTGGCTGGCGGTCTATGCGATCGTGCCGCCGGTGATGGCCGTGCTGCTGGTCTTGCAGATGCGCGCTCCCGGCTACGATCCGCCGCGTCAAGCTCCGCTGCCGCGCTGGATTCACCTGATTCTGCGCCTGCACGCAGTAGTGATGCTGCCGCTTGGCGCGGCGCTCTTCCTGGCTCCGCAGGCGACGGCTCCGCTGTGGCCCTGGATGCTCACGCCGCTGACGGCGCGGGCGGTCGGCGCGTGGCTGCTGGCCCTGGGCGTGGCGGCGGCGCACTCCAGCCGCGAGAACGACTGGCAGCGCGTGCATATCGCGACGATCAGCTATACGGTGCTGGGCTTCTTCCAGCTGCTGGCGCTGGCGCGCTATCCGCAGGTCGTGGATTGGACCATGCCCGCCGCCTGGATCTATGTGATATTCCTGGTGAGCATCCTGCTGGTGGGCCTGTACGGCTGGCGACAGTCGGCGCGCAGCTCACGCGTCGAAACGATCGCAGCCGCGCCGACAACGGTTTAGACAGCAGCAGAGGTGCGAACGCATATGGCGATCAACGACTATCATTTCATCACACGGTGGCGGATTCACGGCACGCCCAAAGAGGTTGTCGATATCATCACCGACGGCGATCATCTGGCGCAGTGGTGGCCGTCGGTCTATCTGAATGTCACGGAAACCGCGCCGGGCGAGGAGTCCGGCCTCGGCAAAGAGATCGAGCTGTACACCAAGGGCTGGCTGCCCTACACGCTGCGCTGGAACTTCCGCGTGGCGGAGATCGGCACCAAAAGCTTTACGCTTGCGGCATCCGGCGATTTCAGCGGACGCGGCATCTGGACCTTTGAGCAGAGTGGGCCGTGGGTTGATGTGACCTACGACTGGAAGATCCGCGCCAATAAGCCGCTGCTGCGGTGGATGTCGTTCTTGCTCAAGCCGATCTTCGCCGCCAATCATCACTGGGCCATGGAGATGGGCGAGAAAAGCCTGAACCTTGAGCTAGCGCGCCGCCGCGCCACAACCCAGGAGGAGCGCAGCCGCATTCCGCCGCCGCCCGCGCCCACCACAACCTCGCCGTTGCCGCTGCTGGCAAGTCTGGCGATGGCGCTGGGCCTGATCTATCTCATGGCCCGCCGCGTCGCGCAGTCGTAGCTCGATCAACAGATCTACACTCAGGCACAATGTTGCTGCGAAATGGATTCACTCGTCTTTTTGGAGGAAGTGAATCCATTCCCAGGCTTGCATGGGTTGACGCTGATCTTCGTCAAACTCGGCCTGAATAGCTGTGAAAATCTGGCTAGTGCCATGCAATTCTTTCACATGCTATCGCCCGCAGCTTTGCAGCTGTGAAAATGTAGCTCGTGCCATCCGATTTTTTCACATACGACGACCAGCTCGACTCATTGCCGCGATCTAATCGTTGGCTGTCGCTCGCCCCACAGGCACGATCGCGACGACGCTGGTGCCGGTACCGGGCATGCTGCACAGCTCAAGCTGGCCGCCCAGCAGGTGCGCCCGCTCGCTCATGCCCTTGATCCCGAAGCCGCTCTCGACGGTCGGCGTGACCTGCGCAAGATCAAAGCCAACGCCGTCATCCTCGATCGTGAGCCGCAGCTGATCTTCGGCGCGCTCTAGCCGCAGCACCACACGCGAAGCCTGAGCGTATTTGCGCATATTCGCCAGAGCCTCCTGCGCGATCCGGTACAGGCCGGTCTCCAATGCCGGCGGCAGCCGCTCAATGCCCTCGTCGATCGTGATGTCGAGCGCCACCCCAGACTCGTCGATCGTCTGCTGGGCCAGCATGCGCAGCGCCTCGGGCAGAGTCGAGCCTTCGAGCGGCGCGGCTCGCAGATCCAGCACCGAGCGGCGCGCCTCCTGAAGATTGGTCCGCGCCAGGTTGAGCGCCTGCGCGATCTTGGTCTGCACCGCCTCAGGTTTGGTCTCGGCCAGCGCCTGTGCCGCCTCAAGATGCAGCGCGATCGCCGCGAGACCTTGTGCCAACGTATCGTGGATCTCGCGCGCGATGCGGTTGCGCTCTTCCAGCGCCGCCAGCGCCACCGCCTGCTGCGAAAGCCGCGCCCGCTCGATCGCAGTGCCGAGCTGCGCGCCAACCGCCGAGAGCAGTAGCAGCGTGTCGGGCGTGAACACATCCCAGCCCGGACTGGCCACGTTCAAAATTCCCAGCATGCGATCTTCGGAGTGCAGCGGCGCGCTCGCGTGAAATTCCAGCCCCCGCCGATCGTCCTCCACCTCGGCCTCAGCCAGCCGCGAGCACTGCACAATATTGACGGCGGTGCGCAGCTCTCCCGACTTGAAGAGCCGATTACAGCTACAGCCGCCGCACCAGGCCGAACCCGGATAATCCAGCGCCGGCGGCAGCTCGTGATAGGCCGCGGTATAAAGCTTGCCCGCATCGTCGAGCAGAAAGATCCAGCCGGTCTGGAGGCCCATCAACTCCACGACCGAGGCCAGCGTATCGTCGAGCGCCGTCTGGATGTCGGAGGTGCGGTTGAGCGTCTCGGCGATATGGTTGAGGATGAAAAGCTCACGGTTGCGCTGTAGCAGCGTATTCGAGTCTGTGCCTGTCATGGATCGATTATAGCAGGGGAGCGAAAGAACAAAGGAACAAACGAACAAGAGAACAAACGAGAACCGAGAGCTGGGGAAGAACAACGGAACCAAAAGCCAAAGCAAATACCAACCGTTCCCCTCGCCTATCGCGGGTACCCTCTGGGTGGAGGCGGAAGCCCGCCGAGGAGTGGGGAAGGGGTGGCGCGTTAGCGCCGGGGGTGAGGGCCACGAACGAGAACAAAAGGACGATCAGGCTAATTTTTGTTCCCTTGTTCCCTTGTTCCCTTGTTCCCTTGTTCATTTGTTTGCCCGCAGGGCCTTTCCAAGAAAGAGGAGCATATGACCCAACCGATCAATCTAGGCATCATTGGCGCAGGGCTGGCCGTGAAGCAGTTGCACTGGCCGGCGCTCAAGCGGCTGCGTGATCGCTATACCTTCAGCGCAGTCGCCGACATCGATCCCGAAAAGGCGGACGCGATCACCAGGCTGGTCGGCGCAAACAAAACCTTCACCGATTACCGCGAGCTGCTGGCGCTTCCCGAGGTCGAGGCCGTGCTGATCTCGCTGCCGATCCATCTCACGGCGCACATCGCGATCGAGGCGGCGCGCTCCGGCAAACATGTCATTCTGGAAAAGCCCCTGGCCGCCAACCTTGAGCAGGCGCGGCTAACACGCGACGAGCTAGCGCGCTATCCGGTCAAAGTGCTGGTCGCCGAGAACATGCGCTATCGTGACGATCTCATAGCGGCGCGGCGGCTGATCGACGAGGGCGCGATCGGCGATCTGATCCTGGTGCGTATGCAGTCGCTTTCCCACGTCGATGCCAGCGATCCCGAGAGCTTTGCCAGCACGCCCTGGCGACAAGACATTCAATATCGCGGTGGCGCGCTGCTGGACGGCGGCGTGCATCATGCGGCGGCGATGCGCGGAATCGCCGGCGAGGTCGAGTGGGTGCAGGCGTTTACCAAATATGGCGGCCACGATCAGCTTACTGGCCCGACCACACTCAGCATGAATCTGCGCTTTCGCTCCGGCGCGATCGGCGCGTACCTTTTCTCGTCCACCTGCCACAATGAAGACGCTGGATTTTTGATGCTGACGATCCACGGTACCGCCGGCACGATCGAGATCCGCGACACCACCTCGCGGCTGCTGCGGCCTGGACAGCCGCCCGAGACCATCGTGGACAATGCCGAGGGCGGCTACTACGGCGAGTTCTTGAACTTCTACGCCGCGATCCGCGAAGACCAGCCGATTGTCTCAACCGTGGAGCAAGGCTACCGAGACATGGAACTGATCTTGCGTGCGATCGACTCGGCTGAGCAGGCTACAGTGCTGCTGCTGTAAATTGGGCTTAGGACGGCTTGTAGCGCCAGCGAAGTACCGATGAGAGTGGTACACTAAGTAGGTTGATTACGAAAAATAAGTAAGCGCAAACAAGCGTCCAGCGAAAGGATCGTCTGTGCAAAGGGTGGCAATGTTGGCTGTGCACAGCAGCCCGTTAGCAACACTAGGCGGCAAAGAAGCGGGCGGCATGAACGTGTATGTACGCGAGCTGGCGCGCGAGCTAGGCCAGCGCGGCATCGCGGTCGATATTTTTACCCGCGCACAGCGCCGATCCGAGCCGCAGATCGTCGAGCTAGGGCCGAACGCCCGCGTCGTGACGCTACGCACGGGGCCTGCCGCGCCCTACGATAAAAATAGCGTGCTGGATTATCTGCCGGAGTTCGTGAAGCGCATCCGCTGTTTCGCCGACGGGCAAGATCTCAGCTACGATCTGATCCACAGCCACTACTGGCTCTCCGGCGTCGCGGCGCTGGAGCTGCGCAAAATGTGGGGCGTGCCGGTGGTGCATATGTTTCACACGCTCGGCGCGATGAAAAACCAGATCGCGACCACGCCGGTCTGGGGCGAGTCCGAGGAGCGCGTCGCGATCGAAGGGCGGCTGCTGCGTGAGGCCGACGCGATCATCGCGGCGACGCCCCTGGATCGGGCGCAGATGCAGTTTCACTACGGCGTCGAGTCCGAGCGCGTGGTCGTGATTCCCTGCGGCGTGGATACCGACACCTTCCATCGCTACGATCGAGCGGATGCGCGTCGACGTCTGGGGCTGCCAGCCGATCCGACCAAGATCGTGCTGTTCGTGGGCCGGATCGAGCCGCTGAAAGGCCTGGACACGCTGATCCGCTCGATGGCGCTCATGGCCGACCGTGGCGAAGTCCGGCGCTCCGAGCTTAAGCTGCTGGTCGTCGGCGGCGATGCGCACGCTCGCGAAGATCAGTGGGGCGGCGAAGAGCGACGGCTGCGATCGCTGGTGCATGAGCTTGGCGTGGACGATGTTGTGCAGTTCATCGGATCGCGGACGCAGGACCAGCTGCCGCTGCTCTACAGCGCGGCGGACGTGGTCGCCGTGCCCTCGCACTACGAGTCCTTCGGGCTGGTCGCGCTGGAAGCTCAGGCCTGCGGCACGCCGGTGGTGGCCTCGCGCGTGGGTGGGCTGACTTTCACGGTGCAGGATGGAGTCGCGGGCTTTTTAGCGCCCTGGGATGATGCGCACGCGTTCGCGGGCAAGATCGAGCAGCTGGTGCTGCATGAGGGCCTGCGCGAAGAGATGGGCGCAAACGCGATCGCAAATGCGCAGCAGTACGCGTGGCCGCGGATCGCCGATCGCGTGCTCGGGCTGTATCAAGCTATCGAGCATCTGCGGAAGCCGGCTCACGCTATCGTCCCGCTGCACATTCCGAGGTGCGCGCTCTAACGAGGATGACGATGGTGGAAGCGCCGGCTTTTGTATTGCCGCCGGCGCTTCGTTTTGCCCTTCTCAGGTCTTTAATTTCCCGAATATACCACCCGAAAGCGCTCGCAGACCAGCGGCATATCAAGCATGGCTTGCTTGCCGATCCGGGGCAGCGTCCGCGAAAAAAAGTTCCAGTGCGCCGTCCGCCAGTATTCCAGCGATCGATCGCCCTCGCCCTCCTCGGCGGCAAACGCGGCATCAACCTCATCGTAGCGCCGGATCGTCACCTCGGTCGTCTCGATGATACACAGCGGCTCGTTGGTCCCATCCAGCACGATCGTCTTCAGGCCAACCTCAGCGAGCGGCTGGCTCTCCGCCTGCCACTCCCACAGCGCCGAGCAGGTAGCGGTCTTGATGCCAGCTACAATCAGGCTGCCGAGCTGATTCGCCAGATCCGGATGATCGCCAAGCTGCTCCGCGACATAGCCTTGCCGGCGTTCGGCAGCGTCGTCGGGCAGTGTTGCCAGATACGCCTGCCAGTAGCGCTCGATCTTCGTCTGATCCATCACTCCTATCCTCACTCAGCGCGTCCGCTCGATCAGCTGCTCGGCCATCAGCAGCTCGTCCAGCCGATCCAGCAGCGTATGAATCCGCACTATCAGCAGCGGGCCGTTCTCCTGCACCGGTCGCACCGCCAGCAGCGCGTTGAGCTGCTGCTCCATCTCCGGCGGCAGCTGCGTGCCGCGCGTGGTGAGCCACTGCACCTGCCGCTTCTCGCCTGGATGCGGCAGCCGGTTGACGGCAAATAGAATATCGAAGTAGCTGACCAGCAGCGCGGTTGTGCGGTGCTGCACGCTGATCATGTCGTTGCGCGCCAGGGCCGACTCCATCTGATACACCAGCGACGAGAGCGTATCGCGCAGGATCGGGTGATTGTGCGCGACGATCGCACGGCGCAGCGGCTCGGGGTAGGGCTGCGCTGCCAGCGTCTTGAGCCGGCCAAGCCAGCCGTCGCGGTCGTAGAGCGGCTGGGCGTGACGCGCCGTATGCCAGAACGCGGTCGAGTAGCCCACCGACGGCTGATGTCGCACCAGCACGCGCTCAACCTGATCTTCAAACCACGGCACATCGAAGTAGATCAGATCAACTTTGGTGCCGGTCGCCGCCTCGATCCACTCATCGCCCGGCCCGAAGAACTGGTTGTCGATCTCCATGCGCTCGGCAAACTCGCGCGCAAGCTCCGCCCGCAGCGCCACCGGCACCGCCGCGTCGATGAAGACATAGATATCGAAATCCGAGCGCACATCCGCGCGTATTGTCGACTGCGAGCCGGCCAGGGCTAGCGCCCACACTTGTGGCAGCGCGCGCAAGCGCTCAACGATCGTTTGCACGACCGGCGGAACGATTGGCACGAATTCGTCTATCATGCTCCAACTCCCATGTAAGCGTCTGCTGCTCATCCTAGCGCGGATCGTACCATGCCTGGCGCGCTCACAAAGCTAAGAGCGCGACCATTGAAGATTGCGCTCGGTTGCCATCAGATTTCACAAAAGGCTGCCGGGCTACGGGTTTGACTTGGGCACCTCGAACTTGAACGTCCAGGAGCCGTCGATCGTTTCGGTATCGCTTTTCAGCTGATCGATCGTGAGCATCCAGGCACCTGACGGATCGAGCTGCACGCCATAGAATGTGCTGACTAGACACCCAGCGTTGAGTTGCACGCCCGCCCGCGATTGGATGCGCAGTCCATCGGGTCGCACCGCTGTGATCTCTGTATTCCAACGATCGATGCTGTCCTCGGGATCGAAACACAGCCGCGTTTGCATCAGCGAAGGCGTGATCAGCACTTCTTCCAGCGTCACGGCCACGCCAGCATCGCGACTGGTCTGATGCGGTTCGAACCA
>JAFAYS010001231.1 GCA_019240175.1 Chloroflexota bacterium
TGAGCATTGAGCGGGCTGTGTTTGCAGTGGCGCAGCTGATGCGTATCTTCGCGCTGGCGACGCTCTCGATGCTGGTGATCTACACGACGAATCCCGCGCTCTTCGGCGTGGCTGTGCGGCGGCTGGGTGTGCCCGACAAGTTTGCCTTTGCCACAGATCTGGCGTTTCGTTTTGTGCCGACGCTGGCCCGCGACTTCGGCACGACGCTGGATGCGCAGAAAGCACGCGGCTATGAGCTGGAGCGCAAAGGCGGCCTGATTCGCCAGATTCGCAACATGGCGCCGCTGGTAGTGCCGGTCACGATCGGCGCGATTGTAGACGCCGACGAGATCGTGGATGCGATGGACATGCGCGCGTTCGGCACCGGGCCGCGCACCTGGCTCGAAGAGCTGCGCTACGAGCGCTGGGACTATGTGATCATCGCGGTGTCGGCGCTGATCTTTGTGCTGATCACCACGCTCAACATCCTGGGCTATGGCAACTTCTGGCTTCCAGAGCTACTGCTGCGCTGATTGTGCCAAAAGTACAAATAGAACGGTCCTGGTTTGTGCCATTTGTACGAACTTATGAAACCGCTCCCAAAGTCTTTGACATCACCGATTCCACAGCGTATACTCCCAGCCACACTCAACGCAGACTCAAGCTCCGGTACATGGGAGGACACACATATGTCGCAGACTCGACTGGTTATCGCCGACGATGAGTCCCTGATTCGCATGAATCTCAAGGAAACGTTGGTTGGGCTGGGCTATCTGGTTGTCGGCGAGGCAGGCGACGGCGTGAGCGCGATCAATCTGGCGCGCGAGCTTCGTCCCGACCTGGTGATCATGGACATCAAGATGCCGAAGCTTGATGGTATTCAGGCCGCCGAGGTGCTGACTCAGGAGCGTATCGCGCCGGTGCTGCTGCTCACGGCCTACAGCGATCGCGCGCTAGTCGATCGGGCCAAGGAATCCGGCGTCGTAGCCTATCTGGTCAAGCCCTTCCGCGAGGCGGACTTGCTGCCCGCGATCGAAGTGGCGATGTCGCGCTTTGCCGAGCTGAAGTCCATGGACAAGCAGATCGGCGACCTCAAAGAGTCGATCGAGACGCGCAAGGTTGTGGAGCGTGCCAAGGGTCTGCTGATGGAGCAGCAAGGGCTTTCCGAGGCTGAGGCGTTCCGCAAGATTCAGCAGCTTTCGATGAACACGCGCAAGCCGATGAAAGAGATCGCGCAGGCGCTGCTGCTGGCCGCTCAGATCGAACTCTAGCCATGGCAGTCGCACTACGGCGTGCGCCTGTCTGGGCTCTGGTGCTGGCGGCGGCGCTGCTCTCGGCGGTGCTGACGCTGGCGCTCGATCGCGGTGTGACGGCGCTGCGCGTGCAGGCCACGCCGACGGCGACGGCATCCGTGCCGGAGCAGCCAATCGTGGTGCTGATCGAAACGCCGGTGCCGGAGATCGAGCCGTCGGTGCTGCCAGATGATGAAGAGCAACGGCTGCTGCGCCAGATCGAGCAGCAGTCGGCGCAACATCTCGGCGCGACCTTTGTGCTGAAGGCTGAGCGGCAGGTTACCCTGGCGATGGATGCGCTGGCCAACAACGATGCCGTCCGCACGGACGCTGAGCTGGTGGCGGCGCAGGCTTCGCTTGGCGAGGCGTTCCGGCTGGTCTCCGAAGATCTCAAGCCGCAAATCAACACCGAGCGCCTGGAGATCGGGCGGATTCGCGCGGATCTTGAGGTCAATCCGCGCAGCCTGGACGAAGACCTGCGCAAGATGCGCGATCGGCTGCTGAGCTTGATCGTGCCACGCTAAGCGACGGGAATATAAACGGCGCGTGCAGCTTCAATGGTTGCACGCGCCGTTGTTTGTTCTGTAAGCTGGATTTTTAGCGGCGGGTGCGCACGCGAACGCGTACGGGAGCAAGAACAGCCCGAGAACGTGCGGCGGAGGCGAGGACGATAGCTGCGAGGAATGCGAGTAACATCAACATAACAATCTCCACTAGCTGAGGTATGGAGTGCAGAATAGAATACATGAACCGTACCAGAATCTTTAAGCTACGTCAATACAGTTTTTGAACCATTTTTAATGTGACCGATCGGCCTACTGCCTCGTGCGACGCTTATTTCCCTTACGGCAGCCAATATTCCCAGCCCTCGCGCCACGCAAAATCGCCGGCGATCAACGTTTCAAGCGGCTCGCCATTCAACAGGTGGTCGAAGGCCCAGCGCGTGGCAACATGCCCGATCACCAGCACCCGCGTGCCGTCCCAGCGCAGAGCCAGATCCGGCAGAAAGCGACTCACACGCTGGATCGCCTGTCGCCAGCTTTCGCCGCCGGGATACAGCGTATCCAGATAGCGCTGGCGCTCGCCGTGCAGCTCGGCAGCCAGACGACCGTTCCATTCGCCGTAGTCGCACTCACGCAAGCGCCAATCATGCAGAATCGGGATCGCTGTGTGGCCAAAGGCGATCGTGGCTGTCTCGACGGCACGACCGAGATCCGAGGTGAAGACTGCCGCAATGCTGTCAGCTTGTCGCCGCGCGCCGAGTTCAGCCGCCAGCTCACGACCGTGCGCCGAGAGGCGGCCATCGTGCCAGCCGGTCGCAATCCCGCGATCGTTGTCTTCGCTCCATGAGTGCGTTTCAAAGACGATCTGTGTGCTCATGTTGCTACCGCCGAATCCGCCGCCCGATCGCCGCGCCGAAAACATAGATCGCCTCTAGCCGCAGCAGATACGCCACGCCGGCGTACACCACCAGCCCGATCGAGCCCAGCGCCAGAATCAACGCCAGCAGCGCGAGCTTGCCCTGCGCCAGATCGCCCGCCAGAAGATACAGACCATAGCAGAGCGCGCCGGCTACGCCGCTGGCAATCGCGCCTTTCCATAGTGCCTCGCCCAGCCGTTGATTGCGCAGCGCGTCCAACCGCCGGTGAGCGAACCAGAGCATCAGCAGCGCATGCACCCACCACTGCACGACATTGCCCAGGATCAGGCCGTACACGCCCCACACGCGCACGGTTAGAAACGCTACCAGCAGATAGGCCGCGATCGCGCCGCCGTTGACGAGGTTGGGCAGCAGCGTGTTTCGCCGCGCGTAGAAGGCAAAGATCAGCGGCTGATCCACACCGGCGGCGATCAAACTCGGCAGATAAAAGATCAGCGCGGTGCCGATCGCGGCGGCGGCGGTGGGCGTGGTCTCGCCGCCCTGGAAAAGCAGCGACGTGATCGGATAGGCCAGGGCTCCCATTAGCGCCGTGACCGGCAGCAGCAGCAGCAGCAGCGACTTGATCGAGAGCGCCAGCGTGCGCCGGTACTCGGTCAGATCGTTGGGATCGGCTCCTTGCCGCGAAAGTGTGGGCAGCGCGGCTAGTGAGATCGCGGTGGCGACGATGCCGAGCGCCAGCTGGATCAGCGTGGTTGCGAAGCGCATCTGCGCGGCGGCGCTCTCGCTCACGCCCGAGGCCAGCGAACGATCGATCACAATGCCGATCAGGCTGAAGCTCAGGCCGATCAGCACCGGAATATACAGCTTGCCGATGCGCCTGACCTCAGGATGGCGCAGCTCCAATCCCAGCCGCAGCGGTACGCCGCGCAATCCTGGTGCCTGTAGCAGCACCTGGCCCAGCGCGCCAAGGCCCATGCCGAGCGCCAGGCTGCGCACGCCGTAGACTGAGCTGAACAATAATCCGCCGACAATAATGCCGACGTTGAAGGTCGCGGTGCTGAAAGCCGGCAGCAGAAAGCGTCGTCGCGCCTGCAAGAGGCCAGTGATCAAGCCGGCTAGCGCCATACAGATCGTGGCGGGCAGCATCCACGGAATCAGGCTGATCGTCTGGTCGCGCAAGGTGGGAGAGCCGGTGTTGAGCGTGAGCAACGTGCCGACCCATGGCGCGATGATCCAGACCAGCCCGGCGGCGAGCGCCATAAGCAGCGTCGCCAGCGTAAAGATCGTGCCTGCGACGCGGCCAAGCTCCTGCTCGTCGCGCTCGGCGAGCTCGGAGAAAACCGGCACCAGCGCCGCGCTGACCAGCCCGCCGACGATCAGATCGTAGAGCGTGGTTGGCACTGCCGAGGCGATGGCGTAGGCGCTGCTGTCGACGCTCACGCCGAAAAGATGCGCGATAATCGTTTCGCGGGCCTGGCCCAGGATGCGGCTGGCGATGTTGCCCATCGCGATCAGCGCGGCGGCGATCGCGATGCCGCGCCCAACTTGAGCGGCGGCCTGTTGAGCGCTGGACGGATCGGCTGGGGTGGATGCTTTACTCATCGAAGATCGTGCTTGCTACCGGCTCGTCGGGCGCAACCGGCGGGAAAACGCGGAACATCCGGTCGATCAACAGCCAGTCGCGATCGGCAAGCAGCGGCTCCCAGTCGGCGCGCTGCGACTCGTGGCAGCAGAGTGCCTCGCGCTTGATCGTCTCGTAGGCGCTGACATCGATCACGGTGGTCGCGGGCTTCGGCGGCGGCGCGTCGCCCATCGGGTGCTCGATCACGCGATCGGCGGGGATCGTGTTGTAGTAGAGGCGCGGCTGAATTGTTGTCTGCTCTTCGCGGTAGCGTGTGAAGGCGGTCTCGGTGGCGCGCGAGATCGCGATGTGATCAGGATGACCAGTCACGCCGTCCGGCCCAAAGGTGATCACGATCGTCGGCTGCCAGTCGCGCATGACTGCTAGCACTTGCTCGGCCAGCAGCTCAGGCGGCAGATCATGCAGGCTGCCGTCGGCGTGTCGCCAGACGTGCAGCTGGCTCACGCCCAGCACACCACACGAGCAGCGCAGCTCGTTCTCGCGGAAGTCGCCCAGCGTCTGGCCGGGCGCGAGATGCGCTGCCTCACTTTTGCCGGCATCGCCGCGAGTTGCCGAGATGACTGCGGTTTGCCAGCCTTGATCGACGGCCAGCCGCATGGTGCCGACCGGTCCGAAAGCTTCGTCGTCGGGGTGCGCCCACACGGCGAGTAAACGTTTAGTCTGCATAGCGCTCCACAATTCGCTCGATCAGCTCGGTTGTCGAATGTCCCGCAAGATAGTTGATCAGCTCGACCTGTCCGCCGTAGCCTTGCACAATGCGTGCTTCAGGCAGAACTTTGCTAGTGGTTGACCCAGAAGTCTGATCGCCGGCGCTGAGAGAATAATCGCCGCCTTTGACATACACATCGGGCTGCAGCGTCGCGACCAAACGCTCAGCCGTGCGATCTTCGAAGAGCGTGACATAATCGACGGGACGCAGCCCCAGCAGCAGCGTGGAACGCTCAGATTCCGGTATCAGCGGTCGCTTCGGCCCTTTAAGCTGTCGCGTCGAGCTGTCGCTGTTCAGGCCGACGATCAACAGATCGCCGAGTGCGCGCGCGGCCTCAAGATATTGCAGATGGCCGACATGCAGCAGATCGAAGATGCCGTTGGTAAAGACGACCCGCAGGCCGCGAGTTCGCCACTGCTCACGTAGCTGCACCAGCTCTTCAAGCGCAGTCATGGAGCGAGATTGTGGCTGGTTAGTCGGTTTCATGCGCGATTCCTTGGACAAGCTCGTCGGGCGTCACCACCGCGTTGCCGATGCGGCGCACCACCAGGCCGGCGGCGTAGTTGGCCAGGTTGGCGGCGGTGAGCGGATCGATATCGGCGGCCAGAGCCAGCGTCATCACGGCGATGAACGTGTCGCCCGCGCCGGTTGTGTCGGCGGCTTCGACGCGATGGGCGCGGATGTGCTGGTAGGGCTGGCGGCGACCCTGGATCGAGAGGCCGTCGCGACCACGGGTGACGATCATCAGCTCGGGCTTGAGCAGCTCTAGCAGCTCGTCCAGCGCGCGGCGATATTCGTCCTCGCTGGTGATCTTGCGCCCAAGATAGGCGGCGGCCTCGTCGTTGTTGCAGCGGATCAGACTCGCGCCGCTGTATTTCGCCAGCTCGCCCTGCGCGTCGACGGTCAGCAGCACGCGGTGCTCAGCGCAGAGCGTGACGATCTGCTGGACCAGTGGCGGCGTTAGCAGGCCGCTTATATAATCCGAGCAAAGCACCGCGTCGATCTGGGGCATGCGTTCGCTCAGCCGCTCGATCAGCGCCGCGCCGATCGACTCACCGATTGGGTTGCGATCGATGCGGTCGATGCGGGCCAGCTGCTGGGAGAAGCGCAGTGAGCTTTCGGAGATGATGCGCGTCTTGACGGTTGTCGGACGATTGGCGTCGGTCAGGATGCAGCCGGGATCGACGCCAGCGCCGCGCAGCAGATCGATCAGCTGCTGGCCCTCCGCGTCGTCGCCGACCACCGCGGCCTGCATTGCGGCGGCACCCAGCGCGGCGATGTTGTTGGCTGGGTTGGCCGCGCCGCCCGGAATGTAGGTGCGTCGATCGAACTCAAGCACCGGGATCGGCGCTTCCCGCGACAGCCGCGTGGCATGGCCGAAGACGTACTCGTCGAGAAACACGTCGCCGATCACCAGGATGCGCTGCCGCGCCAGCGCCGCGAGAATTTGCGTAGGAGAGCGTTGAGTCACGTCGGCACCTGCATCAAAGCTTGGGCAGCGTCAGGCCCTGCTGGTTCTGGTATTTGCCGGCCTTGTCGCGGTAGCTGGTCATGCACGGCTCGTCGCTCTGGAAGAAGAGCACCTGCGCAATGCCCTCGTTGGCGTAGATCTTGGCCGGCAGCGGTGTGGTATTGCTGATTTCTAGTGTAACAAATCCTTCCCACTCGGGTTCGAAAGGCGTTACATTGACAATAATACCGCAACGTGCATACGTGCTTTTTCCGACGCAGACCGTTAATACGTCGCGTGGGATACGAAAATACTCGACGGTTTTAGCTAATGCGAAGGAATTAGGAGGAATAATACATTCGTCGCCCGTAAAATCCTTAAAAGCTTTCGGATCGAAGTTCTTGGGATCGACAACCGTCAGCTCGCCGGTGGCGCTGGTGAAAATTTTGAACTCATCGGCGACCCGAATATCGTAGCCATACGACGACAAGCCGTACGAGATCGCACCCTGGCGAACCTGGCTCTCCTCGAACGGCTCGATCATGCCATGCTCAAGCGCCATCTGCTTGATCCAGCGGTCAGACTTAATCGCCATTGCACGCTCCTTCTACGGGAAAGTTCGAGTATCATCCCAAACATGTTCGGCTTGATTCAGCGCTGCGATAATACTCGAACTTTGGCTAGGCAACAACTGCGGCAGCTTACAGCCCGCTTACGATGGCGAAGAGACCAGCGATCCAGATGCCGGCGTGCGCTGTGTACTTTCGCGGCGCAGCGCCCAGGCGCGCCAGATCGTGTGGACCATCACGCTCCACAGCAGCACCAGACCGTAGAACTTGTAGGAGAGCGCCAGGAAGGGCAGGCCTGGATTTTGCGTGCCGTCGAAGAAGCTCCACTGATTACCATAGGCGATCAGGCCATACGAGAGCGCCAGCAGCACAGCCTTGCCGAGCGGCAGCGGACGATCCGCGCTGTACCAGGCCAACATCGCGAAGGCCAGAATCGTGATTGTCGAGTAGTGCATCCAGGCCGCCGGTACCGCCAGTACCATCACCACTGAGAAGATGCCGAACTGCAGTGCGTAGCTGCTCGACTTACGTTCGAAAGGTGCGAACGACAGCAGCAGCGAAATGCCCGCCACCAGCGCAAAGCCGCCGTAGGTCAGCAGGCTAATGCTGAGTCCACGCACCGGCTCCGTGCGCAGCGGATCGTAGCTGAGGCGATTCAAAAAGCCGTTGATCGTCTGGTTCTCGACCCAGCTTGTGCCGCCGCCGATGTTGGGCAGTACCTGTGTCACATACATCACGTGGTTATCCCAGCCCATCACCGCGATCGCGATGCCGTTCAAGATTGCCAGCCAGCCGGCCACCCAGCCGATCGCTTTCCACTCGCGGCGCACAAACAAGAAGCCGACCAGCATAAACGGGTAGAGCTTGAAGAGCGTGCCCAACGCAATGCCCAGGCCGATCAGCCAGGGCCGCTCGCTTTGCAGGCCGAGCAGCGTCAGCGTGAGCAGCAGCAGCAGCACAATGTCGATCTGGCCGTAGGCGATCGTATCAAAGGGCGGCTGCATCAGGCCCATGATCACGCCGACAGTAGTGAGCGACAACAGCCAGCCAAAGCGTGGACGCAGCAGCCGGGCCAGCAGCCCGCCGGTCGCCGCGTAGAGCACGAGATTCATCACGCGATGCCCAGTCAGCGCTATCTCGTACTGCGCGTCGTTGACGTTGGCGATGGGTAGGAAGAGCATGCCGTAGAAGGGCGGCACCTTGAAAACATGGCCGAAGTGATTGGTCAGCACATCGGTGATCTTGTAGAGCGGACGGCCTAGACTGAAATCGTAGGCGGCGCGCCACAGTATGAAGAAGTCCGGCCCTGAGCGGCGGAACGAGAACCAGGTAGCGTAGGATGCCTCGGCCACGCCGCTGAGCGCCAGCACCACCAGCGCGGCTTTCCAGCGCGTGCTCGTCGTGAGCTGCGGGATCAATGCCAGCGCCAGCAGAATCGCCAGGACGATCAGGCCGATGTAGCGCGTGCCAGGCCGTGGACCCTCGATATCCATCAGCACATTGCCTGTGTGATGATACAGCAGGACAATCCAGTAGCCCACGCCCAGCAATCCGATCAGCAGCGGCAGGTCCACGCGGCGCGGTAGCTGCCACCAGCGCGCCTCAGGCCGCGCCAGCGCCGTCCAGAGCAGCAGCGCCACATGCGCCAGGCTTACCATCAGCAGCATACGCGGCGTGTACGGCGCAACTTCAAGCGGACGCAGCCCGGCTCCCAGTGCCAGCCCGACACCGATCACACCGGCGACTGTGGCGGAGAGCAGCGGCGATTGGCTGAGCCGCAGCAACAGCAGGCCGAGCACCAGCACCAGCGCCGGGAAGATCAGCATCTGCATCAGTGGCGGCAGCGTCCAGCCTAGCTCATTCCAGGCGGCATACGCAATGCCGATGCCCAGAGGCCGCGAATCGACCGCTGAGCGAGAAATCTGGCTGAGCAGCCCAAAGCGTGGATCGCCGCCGCTCACGGCTGCGCCCGGCACCAGCAGCGAGATCGTGCGCTGGCCCTGGATCGGCGTCGTCAGCAGCGGCTGCTCGTTGACGGTCAGCGTCAGATCCATCGATCCTTCGGCGTTGGGCTCAAGCAGCGCCAGCGCGAGGATCGCGTTCGCCGGCTGTCCGACCTGCGGCCACGCAACGCGACTCTGGCCGGTTCCCCAGCGATACACCAGCGTGTCAAGCTGCTCTGAGTCGAAGAAATCGCGAAAGACAAACGTATCATGCGGCTCGACGCGCTGGGTGATTGGCGGCGTCAAGCGGTAAGCTGCGAATAAACCGCCAAGGGTGGCGAGTATGGCAAATCCCAGGCTGAGGATCGTGGTTGAAAAACGCTTGTTCAAGCGATCACGCATGGCACACAGATCGACCCATCACAAACGATCGGTCGATGACGAACAAAAAACCGAGTGAACACAACGATGCCGCCACATACTGCGGCGGCACTGCGGGCTGGCTGCGGTCTAGGACTCGACCAGCGCGTCTTCCATGACTTCGGGCTGCTCGGCCTCGGCGGTTGCCGCGAGCCTGCCGCTGATAAACGGATCAAAGTAGCGCTCGATAATCACGCGCTGCTCGATCGTGGCTTTGGCGTGCTGCACATCGCGGCGCAGCGTGGCGGCTCCCGGCAGCCCGACGTAGAACTGGCCGATCAGCTGCTTGAGCTTGCCCATCGCCTGATGCTCGGGCATGGTTTCGAGCAGCATGTCGAGATAGCGCAGCAGCAGCCATTGTTTATCGGCGGGCTGCGGCTCGAAGATCGTTTCTCCGGCGCGCAGCTGGCTGATCTGGCGGAAGATCCAGGGATTCGCCATCGCGCCACGCCCGATCATAATGCCGTCGACGCCGGTCTCGGCCAGCCGCTGAAGCGCATCTTCGGCGCTCTTCACGTCGCCTGAGCCGATCACGGGAATGCTGACCGCCTGCTTGGCCTGCGCGATCCGCGTCCAGTCCGCCGATCCGGCGTAGCCCTGAACCTTGGTGCGCGGATGCAGCGCGATCGCGCTCACGCCCGCATCTTCGGCGACTCGGGCCGTGTCGACATAGTTGAGCGAGTCGTCGTCCCAGCCGGCGCGGAACTTGAGCGTGATCGGGATCGATACGGCCTCGCGAACGGCGCGCAGCATCCGCCCAAGCTTGGGCAGATCTTTAAGCAACGCCGAGCCGTGGCCGCCGCCCGTGACTTTGGGCGAAGGACAGCCACAGTTAATATCGATAATATCCGCGCCGAGCGCCTCGACCTGCCGCGCCGCATGCGCGACCAGATCCGGCTCGTTGCCCGAAAGCTGCATCGCGATCGGACGCTCCTCGGGCAGATAATCGAGCAGGCGGTGACGCTGCATGGCTTTGGGTGTGACGCTGGCAGCATTAGTCATCTCCGTCGTCACCATGCCGAGACCGCCCAGCGACAGCAGCAGCCGTCGAAACACGGAATCGGTGACGCCTGCCATCGGCGCGAGCACAATGTTTGGCCGCACCGTAATGTGGCTGATCTGGTAGCTGTCTGGAAGATGTTGAAACTGCTGACTCATAACCTATCAATAAGAATAGCGCGGAGCCTGCTCCACGCTACAATAACGATGCTCTCGTCGAATTATACCATGCGGTCTGGATTGGTGAGGCGGCTTGTGTGTTAGTGACTGCTGGATACAAGGATATCGCTATGTTTTTACAGATCGAGACCGACCGGCTGCGGCTGCGATTGCCCCAGGAGGCCGACGCTGAGGCGATCGTAGCGGTCAATAATCATCGCGCGGTCTTTGATATGACTGTGGGCATGCCGTTTCCGTTTACGCTCGCCGATGCGCACGAGTGGATCGCGCTTGTGCTGGCTGAGGCGCGGCGCGGCACGACGATGGATTTTGTGATCGAGCTCAAGGCTACGGGCGAGATCGTCGGCATCTGTGGCCTGGATGCAATCTCGCGGGAGCACGACAGCGCCGAGGTTCACTACCGGCTCAATCCAGCCTTCTGGGGTCAGGGCATCGCGACTGAGGCATTGCGGCGGGTGCTCCGGTTTGCCTTCGAGGATCTTCAGCTAGAGCGCGTGCTGGGGCGCTGCATTCGCGGCAACGATGCGTCGGCGCAGGTGCTGCAAAAGTGTGGGCTGAAATACGAGGGCTGCACGATCCACGACTGCAAGAAAAACGGCGTCTACCACGATCTGCTATGGTTCGGCATCATCCGCGCGTGGTGGCTGGCAGAATGATGGCGATTATCCACGAAGAATAAGCGAGTTATGCTCAGGGATTACGTGGTAGTGTGAATGTATTCTTTGGAGCATATATGTCAGATCTTATGGAACGGATAACAATTAACCCGGCGCAGTGCGGAGGTCATCCGTGTATTCGAGGTATGCGGATTCGGGTGATTGATATCCTCGATCTGTTGGCTTCAGGTCTTAGTAAAGAGCAGGTTCTAGAGGAGTTGCCTGATTTAGAGCCGGAAGATGTGCAGGC
>JAFAYS010000064.1 GCA_019240175.1 Chloroflexota bacterium
GGAAGTGCCTCAACCATCTGCGTAATCATCATTTGGAGTTGCTTACGTGTGCCGATTGGATCAGAACCAGGCAATACTGGTGGCAGACTCACGCCAACTCCATCGATATTCACCACCCCGCGACACGTTCCCTGCTTGGCAGCATACTGAGTGGCGACCATACCACCAATGGAATGTCCAATGAGCCAGGGTATGTCAAGGTGGAGTGTATCAACCACGGCACGCACATCCGCGACGGCATCGGCAACCGTCCACGTAGCGCCACATGGCGTTGATGCGCCATGGCTGCGAAAATCTAGTGCAACAACACGATGCCGGGTAGCTAAGATTGGTGCAATCATTGCCCAATCGCCAAGGTTGCGCGTGCCACCATGCAGTAGAACGATGGGGCTGCCGTGTCCACCGTAGTCACGAATTGCAAGGGCAACCGTGCCATGGTGTATGACATGATCCTGGAAGTGATCCATGAGTGCTTCTTTCACCTGTGGCGGTAACAATTGGTGATATAGAGTACACAGCACTGGTACTGATGAAGCGTGAAGGTGCCGAAGCAAGCCCTCTGACTAAGGATTATCCAATCCTCCGCCGTGCCGTTCCCGCCGCGCTGGCTACCCGCGCAGCGTCTTCACGATGCGTTCGATCTGCTTGATGTGTGGCCGCTCATGGGTTGCCAGCCACTGTGCATAAAACCGCACCGTGCGCACGAGCGGCTTACCCGCGCCTGTGATAGTTGCTTTACGTGACCATGCTTCGGGTATCAACGGCTCTAATACGGTCAAGAGATTGGTTCGCTGCTGCGTAAAGGCCTGAAGCGAGGAGTGAAATTTCTGCTGCGGATAATCTGTTTGTTTGATCCACGTTGTGGGATTGATCGCGCGAATGGTCGGCGTGTCTTGGGCCAGGATCATCTCGATGCAGTTGCCCCACACGTCGGCGCATGAGCGCATATGCGCCAGCACCTCGTTGGCGGACCACTCGCCGGGAGCGGGCGGCGTGTGCAATTGCGCTGATGCCAGGCCATCGGTTAGCGCGGCGAGACGTGGCGGCGCGGCGGCCAGCATGGTCAGCAGCTGCTCAGTGGTCAGCGATCGATCGGGCACGTGAGATCATCCTTTGCTTCAGCGCGGTGATGAGTAAGTGTTAGGAGTGCTTGCCTTTTTCATCAGAATCATCATTGCTCTTCCGCAGGTTGGCTCATAACGCGCGTACTTTCTCTTTAACCGAGTCGACGTACTGGATCTTGCTCTGCTTCAGTTCATTGGTTGGGTATGTGTATTGCTCAAAAGTTTCTGCGCGTATAGTCTAATGAGTTTAAAATCAAATTGATATCGTCGTTCGTTAGCGGCTTGCCCATAGAGACACTTCTATTGGCTCATTTCTGCCCTCACGCATCCTCCGTCGCGCCGCTCTCGCTGCGCTGCGCCGCCCGCGACTTGAGCCGGTCGCTGATGCGCAGCGGCAGCTCTTTGATGCAGGTATAGATCCGCGAGTCCTCGTAGTAGCCGTGATCGACGTAGTACTTGACGATCGCGCGCCGCTCCCAGCCGTCCAGAAACTTGAGCAAGATCTCGCTGTGCAGCCCATAGAGCTTTTCTAGCTCCTCGGCGCAGCGGTACAGCTCCTCGCGCGCGGCAGCCTGACCGCCCAGCGCGTAGATCAGGGCGCCCGCGCGGCCTTGATCGACCTCGGACGGCGGTGGAAACGGCGTGAGGCTGCTCAGCACCAGGTGCGCGTCATCCGGCGTCCACAGCGTGAGCGGCTGGCGGCTGCGCAGATCGTTGAGCGTCTTCTCGGCAAAGTTGCGAAACACGCGAAAGCCCTGCGCCTTGTACGACGAGACCTTGATATTGGGCAGCACCGGCGGCTGTAGCGCAAGCTGGAGCAGTTCCTCGGCCTGCTCCGGCAGCAGCGGCTTGGTCAGCACCATGCTACAGCCCGCGAAGAGCGCGGCCTCTTTGCGCTCTTTGGTCAGCTCGCCAGTCAGCGCGACAACCGTCGCCGGGTGAATCTGACCGTCGAGCATGCGGCCCAGCAGCGCCGCTGCCAGCACCGAGCCTTCCATACTTTGCAGAACCAGATCGGGCAATACCAGATCGAGCACAATAATCGTCGGATGGTAGGGCTGGTCGCTATCGAGCAGCGTCATGGCATAGTCCGCGCCCTCGACGGCGGACGTCGCGACCGAGACCTCAAAGCCGACGCTTTCGAGCATGTGTTTTTCAAGGATAATTTGCTGTGGATTATCTTCGATCAAAAGGACTCGCGGCTGTCCATGATCTGGTTGTTTTCGTGATGTCATTCCTGATCCCTGTCAATTTCCCGAGAGTGTGGCTGCGAAAAAGGGGAACCCGCTGACCAATCTAGTATATATCTAAATGTGTCAAGATTTAATATGTCAGTTTGGCCGATGATTCACCCTCTAAAAGACCTATAACATGTGTTCTGAGCGCAGCCATTGGATGCTCTCCGCGTGGCAAGCGCTGATCTGTTTCTCGTGAGCGTTGGATGTCGCATGGAGCATGGCGAGCAGAGTCAGTTTTCGCCGAGCGTTTGGCTCAATAGTATAATCGCTTTTATCAAATCTGGTGAATCTGCGGCTTCGCAGCCTGATCACAGAATGGTGAGGAGGGATTTCTGCGCAGCCTGAAATTCCGCCCCTAGACACGACAACACGCCGGGAAACACTTCCCGGCGTGTGCGGTACTCTGGCTGCGATCTAGCTAGCCGGCAGTCGGCGCAGCACCTGCATCAGATCCTGGGCGAGCGTTTGCATCAGCAGCGCGCGGGCGCTGTGCAGATAGAAATGATCGCCGGGGAACATGCGCATGGTGAACTGGCCGCTGGTCTGCTCGCGCCAGCCCGACAGCTGCTCGCGGCTAACCTCGACATCTTGCAGCCCACCGTAGGCCGTGATCGGCACGGGCAGCGGCTCGGCCTGTGTATAGTCGTAGGTATCGCAGAGCTCGAAGTCGGCGCGCAGAATCGGGAGCATCAGCTTCATCAGCTCCTCATTTTGCAGCACCTGATCGGGCGTGCCGTTGAGCCGCCGCAGCTCCTCGACAAACTCCGGCTCGGGCAGATGAAAGATCGGGTCGCCCTCTTTGGGCAACTGCGGCGCGCGGTGGCCCGACAGGAACAGATGCACCGGCATCGGTCCGCCCTGGCGCTGGAGCTGCCGTGTAAGCTCAAAGCTGGTCAGCGCGCCCATGCTGTGGCCGAAGAACGCGAACGGCACATTCAAGTACGGCTCAAGCGCGGGCGTGAGTGCCTCGATCAGCGCCGGCACCTGCGTAAAGCCTGGCTCGCGCAGCCGGGTTTCGCGGCCTGGCGGCTGCACGGGGTAGATCTCGATCTCGGGCGGTAGCACGCCCGACCAGGTTCGATAGACCGAAGCGCCGCCGCCGGCATACGGAAAGCAAAACAAGCGCAAACGAGCGCCGGGAGTCGTTTTGGGAAAGGTAATCCAGGGTGTTGGCGCGGGAGTGGTCGTCATAACTCTACTAATCCTTTAGCTCAAGCCCATACAAAAACCAGCCCTGGCGCATCATCGCATGGAATCTCGGGAGCGCTGCCGGGGGTCACAGGCCAGGTTGATCGTGTTCATTATACTTGACGAATCGGCGATCCTCCCGCGCGATTTTATTGCGATCGGGAGGATCGAGCCGCAGCCGGGCTGCTAGCTGCTGGCGTAGTTGCTGAGATCCAGGCCCACGATGCGAATCTCGCTGGCGTACTGCCGGCCTTCGGCGTCGGCCAGCCAGACCTGATCCGGCGCGGGCAGCATCTCGGAGACCGAGATCGTCGCCTCGGGTAAGCCCTGGTCGATCACCCGCCGCACGGCCTTGGCAAACATATCGACATAGATCGGGCTGGCAAAATCCAGATAGCTAGGCTTGACCTCGATCGGCGATTTGAAGAAGACAAAGCGCGGCATGCCGTGCTGCTGGGCCCAGCGCTGCGCCGACAGAAAACTTTCGGCATCGTGCTTGGAGGCCGAGAAGGGAATCTCATTCGCGGCAAAGCGCCAGGTTTCGCGCGCGACCACCAGCCGGTCGATCGTAATGCGCGGTGTGTGCTGCTCCGGTCGCATCATCCTGAACGAGTTAGCGACCAGCTTGGAAAGCAGCGAGCCGAGCGCCTCGACGATATCGAACTGGATCTTGCTGTCGCGCGTGCGAATCGTCAGGCTATCGCCGTCGGGCTCGATCACCAGCGAGCCGATCGGCAGGGCACGGCCTTTTTGCACACCGCTGGCATCCTTCGAGAAGATCAGCCGGTAGTCCCAGGGCGAGACCAGCGCCGAGCGAGTGCGCGCCGTGAGCTGGTGCCAGTTGCGCGGCGTGACCGGCATCAGGCGTGGCCCCGGCAGATCCTGCACCAGCGCCTGGAATAGATCCTCAGGATAGGGATACTGCGTCAGGAAGGCCGCCGCGCCGATCGTATTTTCCGCGACATGCAGCTCGCCCATCACACCCAGGAAGTCGCCGCGCTCGATCGCCGCGCCATCCGCCGCCGCGATCATCACGTCGGGGCTGTGATAGTGGGCCAGACTCCAGCCGGCCTTGGCCTCGCCGAATGCCGCCTCGACTTTGGGCCGCAGCTCGGCGCTGGTGTAGCTGACCTGACGCTGATCCGACGGGAGCGCCAGGATCTCGGCCCAGCGCTGCTGAAGGCCCTGCATCAGCCCGCTGACGATTGGATTGTCATCGCCGGAAAGCA
>JAFAYS010000223.1 GCA_019240175.1 Chloroflexota bacterium
CGCGGCCAGTCGCTCTTCGAGAGCATTCTGGTCTTCGAGAACTACCCGATGGACGAGCTGCTGCGGGAGCAGCCGGGCAGCTTGCAGTTCGGCCTGCCGCACACGATCGAGCAAACCAACTACCCGCTGACGATCGTGGCCGTGCAGGAGCCGGTGATCCAGTTCACCATGAGCTACGACACCCGCCGCTTCGACGCCGCCACGATCGCGCGCGTTCAGCAGCATCTTCACACGCTGCTCGCATCTATGATCGCCGGCCCGGATCAGGCGCTGGACGAGCTGGTCGTGATGAGCCAGGCCGAGCGCCAGCAGATCGTGCACGATTGGAACGCGACGACGGTCGACTACCCGCAGGATGTGGCGCTGCATACGCTGATCGAGCAGCAGGTCGCGCGCACGCCCGAGGCGACCGCGCTGGTCTTTGAGGGCCAGCCGCTGACGTATGCTGCGCTGAACGCGCGGGCCAACCAGCTGGCGCACCACCTGCGCACCGTGGGTGTCGGGGCTGAAACGCGCGTGGCGGTGTGCATGGAGCGCTCACCCGAGCTGGTGATCGCCCTCCTCGGCGTGCTCAAGGCCGGCGGCGCGTACGTGCCCGTCGATCCCGACTATCCCAAGAGCCGCGTCGGCTTTATGCTCCACGACGCCGCCGCGCCCGTGCTGCTCACTCAACAGCATCTGCTCGACACGTTGCCGCGGCATGAGGCCCAGGTACTCTGTGTCGACAGCGCCTGGGCGGAGATCGCCCAGCAGCCGGCCAGCAACCCGGCAGTGATCACCGACGCGACGAATCTGGCGTACATGATCTACACCTCGGGCTCGACCGGCCAGCCCAAGGGCGCGATGAACACGCATCAGGCGATCGTCAATCGTCTGCTCTGGATGCAAGATGCCTTTGGGTTGAATGCTGCGGATCGCGTGCTGCAAAAAACGCCCTTCAGCTTCGACGTCTCGGTCTGGGAGTTCTTCTGGCCACTGCTCACCGGCGCGACACTCGTGGTCGCCAAGCCGGGCGGGCACCAGGACAGCGCCTATCTCGTCGATCTGATCGCCCGCGAGCGCATCACCACGCTGCACTTTGTGCCCTCCATGTTGCAGGTCTTCCTCGAAGAGCAGCACTTGGATCGCTGCCACTCGCTGCGCCGCGTGATCTGTAGCGGCGAGGCGCTGCCGCTGGCGCTTCAGGAGCGCTTCTTCAGCCGGCTGTCGGCAGAGTTGCACAACCTGTACGGCCCGACCGAAGCCGCCGTCGACGTCACCTGGTGGGCCTGTCAGCCGAATACCGGCTTGCACACCGTGCCGATCGGTCGCGCGATCGCCAACACGCAGATGTATGTGCTCGATCACCAGTTGAATCCGGTGCCGGTGGGCGTGCCGGGCGAGCTGCACATCGGCGGCATCCAGCTGGCGCGCGGCTACCAAGGCCGGCCTACGCTGACAGCGGAGAAGTTCATTCCCGATCCGTTCAGTGCCGCACCCAACGCCCGGCTCTACAAGACCGGCGATCTCGCGCGCTTCCTAGCCGATGGCGCGATTGAGTACCTCGGGCGCCTCGACTTCCAGGTCAAGGTGCGCGGCTTCCGCATCGAATTGGGCGAGATCGAGACCGCGCTCGGCCAGCATTCGCAGATCCGCGAAGTCGTGGTCGTGGCGCGCCAGGATACACCCGGCGACACGCGGCTGGTCGCGTACCTTGTGCCGCAGGGTGAGACCACGCCAACCGTGGGCGAGCTGCGGCGCTTCCTGGAACCCAAGCTGCCCGAGTACATGATCCCGTCCGCCTTTGTCACGCTTGATGCGCTGCCGCTCTCGCCCAACGGCAAGGTCGATCGCAAGGCCCTGCCCGCGCCCGACTCGGCCCGCCCCGAGCTGGAAACGGCGTTTGTCGCGCCGGACAACCAGATCGAGACGCGGCTGGCTGAGATCTGGAAGCAGGTGCTGGGCGTCGAGCAGGTCGGCATCCACGATAACTTCCTGGAGCTGGGCGGTGACTCGATCTTGAGTCTGCAAGTTGTCGCGCGAGCCAACGAGGCGGGTCTGCGCTTGACGCCGGCCCAGCTATTCGAGCATCGCACGATCGCCGAGCTCGCCGCCGTCGTCAGCTCCAACCAGCCGATCCAGGCCGAGCAAGGGCTGGTGACCGGCGACGTGGTGCTGACACCGATTCAGCAGTGGTTCTTCGAGCAACAGTTCGCGGAGCCGCAGCATTGGAACCAG
>JAFAYS010000494.1 GCA_019240175.1 Chloroflexota bacterium
GTCGACTGTGCGACCGAGCGCTTTGCCAGAGAAGACATCGTCTTCCAGGGTGTGCGCATCGCGCGCGGCGAGCAGGTGCTGGCGGTGCTGGGCTCGGCCAACCGCGACGAGGAGCAGTTCACCAATCCCGATACGCTCGACCTCACCCGCGATCCGAATCGGCATCTCGCCTTTGGCCAGGGCATTCACTACTGCCTGGGTGCGCCGCTGGCCCGCCTGGAAGGCCAGATCGCGATCACCACGTTGCTGCGAACGCTGCCGAATCTGCGGCTGGCGGTTGCGCCCGAGCGGCTGCGCTGGCGCAAAGGGTTGATCATTCGTGGCCTGGAAAAGCTGCCGATGACGTTCTAGACCGAAGCTGGATCGTGTTGCTACCCGATCCAGCAAGCTGAGTTTGACAGGCGACCGATGGCAGGCGGGAGCACACAGCGTACATCGACGTTGCGCTCCCGCTTCCAAATTCCCTGCTTGACACGAGCTACGGAAAAGCATATGTTCTTGATGGATGAATATTCATTCGTCGCGCCGCCCTTTGGCGTGACCGAGCAGCACACCCACCATTAGCTCAGCGCAGAGGCGAAATAGCGGAATCGATCCACGGCTGATGCCGCGCGTAGTCGCTGGCATGACGCTCGGAGTGCGTTTTGCGCCTGATGGGCGATGCTTTGCTGCAAGAACGTTGGGACGAGATTCCAGATGCGCTGGCTGCGCTCATGCTGTATGGACTCACGCCAGCCGAGGGAGACGATCATGCAACTAGCTCAGGAACAGATCGGCCAGCCTGCTATGAGAAGCCCGCAGTTTCGGGCGAATCCCTTTCCATTTTATGCGCAATTACGCGCCGCAGCCCCAGTGTATCAGGTGCACCTGTCGCGGCGCGAGTCGATCTGGCTGGTGACGCGCTACAGCGATGTGCTGGCCCTGCTCAAGGACGAGCGCTTTGTCAAAGATCGCTTGCAGGCCATGACGCCGGAGCAGCAGGCCAAGCAGCCGTGGATGCCGAGCATGCTCAAGCCGCTCACGCGTAGCATGCTGACGCTTGACGAGCCGGATCATAGTCGTTTGCGCGGCCTGGTGCATAAAGCGTTCACGCCGCGCCTGATCGAGGAGCTGCGTAATCGCGTGCAGTCGCTCTGCGACGAGCTGCTGGATGCTGCTCAACGGCGCGGTAGCATGGAATTAATTGGCGACTACGCGCTGCCATTACCGATCACGATCATCGCCGAGATGTTGGGCGTGCCTACGCGCGACCGCGCAAAGTTCCATCAGTGGTCACGCGCGCTCATTCTGGTCTTTTCGGGTAGCAGCCAGATGTTGCAAGGGCTACCGCAGATCTGGCTGTTTATGCGCTATCTGCGGCAGTTTTTCAAGCAGCGGCGCGTGCAGCCCGGTGACGATCTGACTACGGCGCTGATTCGAGCCGAGGAGGCCGGCGACCGGCTGAGCGAGGACGAGCTGCTGGCGATGGTGATGCTGCTGCTGATCGCCGGTTACGAGACCACGGTCAATCTGATCGGCAGCGGCACCCTCGCGCTGCTCCAACATCCCGCGCAGCATCTGCTGCTGCGCGAAGATCCCGCGCTAATCAAAACGGCGATCGAGGAGCTGCTGCGCTATACCAGCCCCGTCGATTGCGCCACCGAGCGCTTTGCCAGAGAAGATGTGGTACTCAATGGTGTACGGATCGCGCGTGGTGAGCAAGTGCGGGCCGTGCTGGGCTCGGCCAATCGCGACGAGGAGCAGTTCATCAATCCCGACAAGCTCGATCTCACGCGCGATCCGAATCGCCATCTCGCCTTTGGCCAGGGCATTCACTACTGTCTGGGCGCGCCGCTGGCGCGGCTGGAAGGCCAGATCGCGATCAATACGCTGCTGCGGCGCATGCCGAATCTGCGGCTGGCCGTCGCGCCTGAGCAGTTGTGCTGGCGGCGGGGATTGTCACTGCGTGGCCTTGAGCAGCTGCCAGTCACGTTCTAGTCGCGCCTCCCCGATCGGAAAATAAACACGGACACGCAGGAAAACCCGCGTGTCCGTGTTGTGCTTGGTTGTGTCAGATTGCGGCTAGTTCTGGCTCGGCACCTGCTCGGCCTTGCCCTTAATATGCTCCTCGACCAGCACTCGGCGCAACACTTTGCCGACCTGCGTCTTGGGCAGTTCATCGCGAAACTCGATCTGGCGCGGAACTTTGTACGGCGCGAGTCGCTCGCGACAGAAGGCTTTGATCTCCTCGGCGCTGGGCGTGGCTCCCGGCTTGGCGACGATAAACGCCTTGACGTTCTCGCCGCGATAGCTGTCGGGTACGCCGGCCACTGCGGCCTCCAACACCTGCGGATGTGTGAACAAGACTTCTTCGATCTCGCGCGGCAGCACTTTATAGCCGCTGGCGTTGATCATGTCTTTCTTGCGATCGACGATGTAGAAGTAGCCCTCGTCGTCCATGCGCGCGATGTCGCCGGTATGCAGCCAGCCCTCGTCGTCGATCGTGTCCGCTGTTTCTTCGGCCTTGTTCCAGTAGCCTTTCATGATGTTCGGACCGCGCACCAGCAGCTCACCAACCTCGTCTGAGCCCCAGGGTACCGGCAGGCCGGTCTCGGCGTTGATCAGCCTGGCCTCGATATCAGGCAGCGGTAGCCCAATCGAGCCGGCGCGGCGCTCACCAAAGACCGGGTTGCAGTGCGTCACCGGCGCGGTCTCGGTCAGGCCGTAGCCTTCGACCAGCCGTCCGCCGGTCAGCGCGCCGAACTGCTCCTGCACTTCCATCGGCAGCGGTGCGGAGCCGGAGATACAGGCTTTGATGCTGCGCAGATCGGTTTTGTGTACGTCGGGATGGTTGATGATGCCGATGTACATCGCCGGCACGCCAGGGAAGATCGTTGCGCGCTCCTTGGCAATGATCCGCATCACGTTGTCGATGGGCCGCGGGTTCGGCACGATGATGATCTCGCCGCCGACATAGACCGCAAAGTTCATCGCGACGGTCATGCCATACACATGGAAGAACGGGATCGCAGCCATCACCTTTTCTTTGCCCGGCTCAGCAGACGGCAGGAATGAGACGACTTGCAGCGTGTTCGAGACCAGGTTCTTGTGGGTCAGCATCGCCGCTTTGGGCACGCCGGTGGTGCCGCCAGTGTACTGGAAGAGCGCCACATCGTCGGGCTTGATCTCGACCTGCGGCGGCTTGGTAGGCGCGTTCTGGAGCAGTGGCTCGAAAAGATAGCGGCCAGGTCCCGGCTCGACATCTACCCAGTCGGCCTCTTTACGCTGCGCCCGTGCCACCAGCTGCTTCGATGGAAACGGCAGCAGATCGAAGATATGCGTCACGATCACGTTCTTGATCGGCGTGGCCTCACGCACTTCTTCGAGCCGCTTGTAGAACAGGTTGAGCAGCACGATCGTCTCGGCGCCGGCATCGATCAGCTGGTGCTTCAGCTCGTGAGCGGTGTAGGTTGGATTGACATTCACAACCACCGCGCCGATTTTGAGCGCGCCATAGAACGCGATCGCGAACTGTGGCGAGTTGGGCAACATCACCGCAACCCGATCGCCGGACTTCACGCCCAATTTCGCCAACGCTGCTGCAAAGCGATCGGCGTAGCTGTTCAGCTCACGGTAGGCGAGCGTGCCGCCAATCGTGACGCGCCCGCCAAGCAGGTACTTGAGCACGATCTTCGTCGCAACATTGTCGGGATAGCGGCGGGCGGAATCTTCCAGAAAGCGGTGCAGCGGGATATCGGGATAGGTCAGCGTATGAGGTACATCTGGCTCGTAGTGAGCCAACCAAGCAGCGTTGACCACGGCGATCCTCCTTTGGGTCGGCGCGGATATGAATATGTTTCAAATTTTATTGTACAGTAGATACGCACATTGCGCTAGATGCAAGAATAGTTAAATTATGAATTCAACCTCATGAATATTGCGCTGCTTTCGGCTTGACGTACATCTTTAGATGTGATTACAATGTAATTACGTTAATCGGGCAAGAATGGTAGTACGGGAGTTAACTATGAATACTGTATTTAAGACTCGGATCGTGAAAATTGGGAATTCGCAAGGCATAAGGATTCCCAAGATCTTTCTAGACGAGATCAGCCTGGAAGAGGAAGTTGAGCTAGAGTTGCAGCCGGATCAGATTGTGATTCGTAGAGCACGTAAAGCTCGCGAAGGTTGGGAGCACACATTCCAAATTATGGCTGAGCAAGGTGATGATCGGTTGATTGACAATGACTCGATAGCGACAAGCTCGTGGGATGAGGATGAATGGACATGGTAGCGAAGCGTTTTGAGGTGTATCTGGTCAATCTCGATCCAACTATTGGAAGTGAGATCCAGAAGACGCGCCCATGTCTTGTTATTTCACCAGATGTTATGAACCGCTATATTGCAACTGTGATCGTGGCTCCCATGACCACTAAAGGACGGCCCTATCCTACACGTGTCGAATGTCATTTTCAGGACAAGGATGGACAAGTGGTACTCGATCAGATCCGTACAGTTGATAAAGCTCGGCTAGTTCGACGACTTGGAAGTATTGATGCTCAAACTCAAGCGGAGGTGCTCACCGTACTTGCCGACATGTTTGCGGAGTAAATCTAGCTTTGCTCCGCCGCACGAACCGCGTGCATCACCGCCTGCGCGACGGCCTCAACAGCTGCCACGCCGATAACCATGCTGTCGGCGGGCTCGGCGTCGGATGGCGCGACTGAGAGCGCAAAGATCGTGTCGCCGTCGGCCTGCGTGTGAACCGGGCGAATCGTGCGGGCCAGGCCATCGTGGGCGATGCCGGCGATGCGATTGCACGCGGCTTTGTCGAGGCGCGCCGTGGTGATCACACAGCCGATCGTGGTGTTCTCGACGCTGGGTTTAGGCAGAGCGCCCGCCAGCATCAGCTGAACAGTATCGGCGAACGAGCCGTCGGGCAGCCGCGGTCCAGCGAGGATTTGACTCGTCTGTGGATCGATCACATGGCCGAAGGCGTTAACCGCCACAATCGCCGTGACCGTATGTTCCGCCGCCAGCACCTGCACCATACCGATGCCGCCACGACTCGCCTGCGCCGGCCCAAGCAGTTTGCCGACCGTCGCGCCCGTCCCGGCACCAACCGCGCCCCACGCCAACGACTCTTGCTGCGCTGACTCGCAGGCTGCATAACCCATCGCAGCATCCGGCCATGTAGGATCGCCAACGCCGAGATCGAAGATCACAGCGGCGGGAACGATCGGCACGTTGACGACGCCCGTAGCAAAGCCAAGCCCACGCTCGTAGAGCCAGCGCATCACGCCATCAGCTGCCGCCAGACCAAAGGCACTGCCGCCGGTCAGCAGGATCGCCTGAACCTGCTCGACGAGATTGCCGGGTCGCAGCAGATCGGTCTCGCGGGTGCCGGGCGCGCCGCCGCGCACCGCTACGCCCGCCGTCGCGCCGCCGGGGCAGAGAATCACTGTGCAGCCCGTTTGCGCCGCCGCGTCGGTTGCGTGTCCGACCAATACCTGTGGCATGCCGGTGAGCTGGGCCATATAACCACCTAACACAAAGGCGCGCGATCCCCGATCGCGCGCCTTGATGATGCAGCCAAAACCTACGCTTCGTCTTTGAGCCAGCCGCGCTCACGAGCGATAAACTTGATCGTCGCGTCGTCGGGTGGATAAAGACCCGCAGCCTGATAGGCGTAGGCCAGCAGCGCAGCGCCGCCGACCAGCCCAACAATCAGACCCACGATGAATAATAAAAATCGCATGGATTGTGTTCCTTTCCTAATGCCGCGCCTATGATACTCGAAGGCGCGACCATGCGTCAACGCCTAGGAGTGGCCCTCATGGCCGGCGGGCTGCCGGCCTGGGATGGCCTCGGCCTCCGGCTCGCTCGAATCGATATCGGCGGGACGGCCCAGCAGGCGCAGCGCTTCCTCTGCCACGTGCTCAGGCGTGATCTTGTAGTTCTTGAAAATATCTTTGTACGGAGCCGACGCGCCGAAACCGCCGGTCACGCCCACAAATGCGCCCTCTGAGCCGATCCAGCGATCCCAGCCCTGGCGCACAGCCGCTTCCACGCCCACGCGCGCCGTGATCTGCGGCGGCAAAACCTCGTCGCGATACGCCTGATCCTGCGCTTCGAAGAGCTCCCAGCAGGGCATCGCCACGACGCGCGCGCGCACCTGTTTCTCTGCGAGCAGCTTGGCGGCATCCAGCGCCAGCCCAACCTCGGAGCCGGTCGCCAGCAAGATCGCCTCGGGATTCTCGACGTCTTGCAGCACGTATGCGCCGCGCTGCAGCCCGTCAGCCGCGCCGAGCGAGCCGCGATCAAAGGTTGGGATCGGCTGGCGCGTCAGGATCAGCGCGGTTGGGCCTTTGGTGTTGTTGACCGCCGCGCGCCAGGCCTCGACGGTCTCGTTGGCATCCGAGGGCCGAATCACCGTCAGATGCGGGATCGCGCGACAGGCTGCCAGATGCTCGACCGGCTGATGGGTCGGGCCGTCCTCGCCCAGTCCGATCGAGTCGTGGGTGAAGATAAAGATGTTATGCACGCTCATCAGCGCGGCCAGCCGCAGCGCCGGACGCATATAGTCGGAGAAGGTGAAAAAGGTGCCGCCGTAGGGCAGCAATCCACCGTGCAGCGCCATGCCGTTCATCGCGGCGGCCATGCCATGCTCGCGCACACCGAAGCGCAGATAGCGGCCCATAAACGACTCGGCCTCGATGTCGGCGGCGTCTTTGGGCTTGGTATTGTTCGAGGGCGTGAGATCCGCCGAGCCGCCCAGCAGCTGCGGCAGCGTGTCAATGATCGCGTCGATGACCTTGCCTGAGGCCGCGCGCGTGGCAACGCCTTTGGGATCAGGATCGAAGCTGGGCAGCTTGGCATCCCAGCCCTGCGGTGCCTGGCCGCTCCACATCGTTTCCCACTGCTGCGCAAGATCGGCATGCTCGGCACGGTAGCGATCGAAGAGCTGCTGCCAGGCCGACTGCTGCTCAGCGCCGCGATCGACAGCCTGCCCCAGATAGCCGGCGACATCGTCGGGCACGTAGAAAAACTGATCGGCGGGCAGTCCTAGCCGCTCCTTGGCCAGCCGCACCTCTTCGTCGCCGGGCGGGTCGCTGTGCGCTTTCTGCGTGCCCTGGCGGTTGGGCATGCCGTAGCCGATGATCGAGCGGGTGATCACCAGCGAGGGCCGCGTGGTCTCGGCCTGCGCCTCCTGGATCGCGCTCAACACCTCGGCCATATTTTGGGCGTCGGCGCGCACCACATGCCAGCCGTAGGCCTCGAAGCGCTTGGCCGCGTCGTCGCTGTAGGACAGGTCGGTCGGGCCGTCGATCGTGATATGGTTATCGTCGTAAAGATAGATCAGCTTGCCCAGGCCCAGATGGCCAGCCAGCGAGGCGGCCTCGTGGGAAACGCCCTCCATCAAGTCACCATCCGAGCAGATCGCGTAGGTGTAGTGATTGACGAGCTCGAAGCCGGGCCGGTTGAACTTGGCGGCCAGATAGCGCTCGGCGATCGCCATGCCGACGCCGGTAGCAAAGCCCTGTCCCAGCGGCCCGGTCGTCGTCTCGATACCGGTGTCGAGATGCACCTCGGGATGGCCGGGCGTGAGCGAGCCGTACTGCCGGAAATGCTGGAGTTGATCCAGCGTCATCTGCTCGTAGCCAGTCAGATGCAGCATCGCGTAGAGCAGCATCGAGCCGTGGCCGCCCGAGAGCACAAAGCGATCGCGATCCGGCCAGCGCGGATCGCGGGGATTGTAGCGCATCACGCGGGTCCACAGCACAATCGCGGCGTCGGCCATACCCAGCGGCAGACCGGGATGTCCCGAGTTGGCTTTTTGTACGGCGTCGAGCGTCAGGCCGCGCACGACATTGGCTGCGCGCTGATCGAGATCGGTAAATTGTTCAGCCATCCACCTTACTCCTTTGATATCGGCCCTTACCACTCCGTTGCAGACGAGTGGAACGTAAAGAGCCATGTGTTTTGTTATGTTTTTGTTTCCTATGTCGTTCTTGGTTCAGGCCCTCATCCCCCAACCCCTTCTCCCGTTGCGACAGGAGAAGGGGAGCAGGAATACTTGCTTTGTTTACTTGTTCATTTGTTCTCTTGTTCCTTCGCCCATAGGGCACCCGGGTTCTAGGTTCTAAGTTCTAGGTTCTAGATCCTATCTTACCGCAACATTCGCCGGAACGGGGATCAGTTCTTGCTTAAGCTGGGCTTAAGGAATGCCTTGACAGCCCTCTTTAAAGGGGCTATGATAACGTGACATTCCCCTGATATGGATATGAAAACCCACGTTTGGCTGTAGCAGTATGCTACAGTTCTCCGGGTACCTTAACAATTGAATTAGGAGAACCAACGTGTCTGCCGATGTATTTGCACTTCTAGGTGGTGCCGTTCTCGGATTGCTGGCAGGCGCAGCGTTGATGTACGTCATGTATCGGCCTCGGGTTCAGGATCAGCAGCAGCAGGCGGAAGCCGAAGCCAAGCGGATCGTGGACGCGGCGCAGGCTCAAGGCAAGGAAGTTGTCCTCCAAGCTCAAGCTGATGCACTCAAAGCCCGCAACGATGCGGAAATTGAGCTGAAGAACGCACGTCAGGCGCTGCACAAGCAAGAAGAGCGCATTCAACAACAAGAAGAACGCCTCGCGCGCAGCCAGGAGAAAGTCGAGCGCAAGCTGGACGATCTGGAACGTCGTGAGCGTGGGATCGGCCAGCGAGAACGCCATATTGAGCGACTTCACCGCGAGGCGGAGGAGCTGAAACAACGCCAGCAGACCGAGCTCGAACGGGTGGCAGCCCTATCGAACGAGGAAGCTCGCGGGATCATCTTGCAGCGCGTCGAAGCGTCTGCTCGCGATGACGCTGCCAAGCTCATGCGGCAGATTGAGCAAGAAGCCAAAGATGAGGCGGACAAGCGCGCCAAAAAAATCATTGGGATCGCAATTCAGCGGCTGGCATCCGAGTACGTCGCCGAGCTTACGGTGACCACGGTGCCGCTGCCGAGTGAAGAGCTAAAAGGCCGGATCATCGGTCGTGAAGGCCGAAACATCCGCGCTTTTGAACAAATAACCGGCGTTGACATCATCGTAGACGATACGCCAGAGGCAGTTGCCCTCTCATGCCACGATCCGGTGCGCCGTGAGGTTGCCCGGCTGGCATTGACGAAACTCCTCAAAGATGGCCGGATTCATCCCGCGCGCATCGAAGAGGTGGTCGAAAAGACCCGGCAGGAAACAGAGACGGTTATTCGCGAGGAGGGCGAACGAGTCGCGTTTGAGGCCGGTGTACAAGGCCTGCATCCCGACTTGGTCAAGATCCTCGGTCGGTTGAAGTATCGGACCAGCTATGGCCAGAACGTGCTTCAGCACTCGCTTGAGTGCGCGCTGCTGGCTGGGACGATGGCTAGCGAGCTGGGCGCGAACGTCCAGGTCGCGAAAACTGCCGCTCTGCTCCATGATATCGGCAAAGCCGTCGATCATGAGGTGCAGGGCCCCCACGCGTTGATCGGTGCGGATATCGCCCGGCGGCTGGGCCGCTCAGGCGCGATTGTTCACGCCATCGCCGCGCATCATTTTGAAGAAGAGCCGCTGACCGTGGAGGCGTTCATCGTCGCCGCCGCCGACGCGATGTCGGGCGGCAGGCCGGGAGCGCGCCGCGAGACGCTGGATTTGTATATCAAACGTTTGGAAGCTTTGGAAACCGTGGCGACATCGTTTCCAGGCGTGCAGCGGGCATTCGCTATTCAGGCGGGTCGCGAGGTCCGCGTGATGGTGCAGCCCGACACCATCGACGATCTTGGCAGCATAACGCTGGCTCGCAACGTCGCGAAAAAGATCGAAGAAAGTCTCCAGTACCCTGGTCAAATTAAAGTCACCGTGATTCGAGAAACGCGGGCAGTGGACTACGCGCGGTAACGCATGGGCCGAGGAGCATCCGTAGCGCAGTAGTCCTTGGAACACCAAACTCTCGAAGTCCTCGGAAGGAGGAAGGCTCCTATGGATACTAGCTACGACAACTTCAGGCTGGATGAGCGTGCGGCAGGCTCTTCCAGTTCCCGGCCGGAGCGCGGTAATGAGCGCACAGGGTACCAAGAGCAATCGGGCAACGTTGGCGGTCAGGAATCAAAACCGCACTCCAACGCCGAAGTCCTCAAAGTCTCAACTCGCTCACGACCTAGCGCAGTTGCTGGCGCGATTGCAGGCGTCATTCGCGAGAGCGGCGTGGCGGAGGTTCAGTCCATCGGTGCCGGCGCGACCAATCAAGCGATCAAAGCCGTTGCGATTGCTCGATCGTACCTCAGCGAGGAAGGCGTGGACATCTTCTGTGTACCGTCGTTTATCGATGTCGCTATCGACGAGGAAGAGCGTACCGCTATTCGCCTGCTGATTCAGCGCCGCGATAAAATCTAAGCCACAGCATAACAGCCCGAAGCGTCATTGCTCCGGGCTGTTGTGTTTAACCTGCTCGCCGTTTTTCGCGTCTTGCATTGAATCCTGTAGGGGCGTATTGCGATACGCCTAGGGCGTGCGCAGCACGCCCCTACACATTGATTCATCTCACCGCCTAGCAGGGCGGCTTTTTTATTTTTTACTGGGCGTGTCGTCGTACTCGCCGCGCAGCCACTGAAGGTAGCGCGTGCCGTACTGCACCCAGGAGATCGCGAACGGGATCAGCATCAGGTTGAGCATGCGCCGCGCCCACGGCTGCGCGTCCAGGATGTACAGCAGCAGCACGATCGTCAGCAGCACGGTGGTGACTTTGCCCGCGTAGATCGAGGTGGTGATATGCGTGGATTTGCGGAAGATCAGCGTGGCGCCCAGCAGAATAGCGATATCGCGGGCCAGCAGCAGATTGGTCACCCACCACGGGAAGCCGTGCTTCATGCTGAGCGCCACGGCCACGCCGTCGAGCGTCAGCTTATCGGCGATCGGATCGATCAGCTTGCCCAACTCGGAAACCTCGTTGCGGTGCCGGGCAATTGGGCCATCCAGCGCATCTGTCGCCATGCCCACGACGATCACGGTGAGCGCTTTATGCGCGCCGTCCTCCTGCAACAGATAATAGACGGTAGGACCAACGAGCGCGAGCCGGATCAGCGACAGGATATTGGCTGGGTAGATAAATTCAATCGGTTCGAACGACTCACGTATCTTCGCCGGCACTCTGCCCTCCATAGCCTGCATACAACATCTGCTCACGTTGTAGCCGCGTAGTCCAAACAATTGTTGGGAATAGCATGCCTATCAGCAACACCAGTGCCAGCGGTGGCATCCAGAAGGTCAGCAGCGCGATCGGCAGCAGCAGCGCGTTTTTCAGCGTTTCCAGGAAGAGCAAGATCAGCGCGCCGCGATTGATGGCCACATGCTCACGCACCCAGGCCGTCAGCCAGTAGCAGGCCGTCGCGCTGCTAAAAGCAAAGACCGCCGCCAGCCAGTCTTCCATCGGCAGCGGCAGCGCGGCCACGAGTACGGCGGCGACCAGCGGGCGGAAGAACGATTGCACCCGCGCGTGCAGGTAGGCGTTCTCCGTCCGCTGAGGCCCGATGTAGACGCGATCCTTGACCGTGATCGGCAGGAAATACAGATCCGCGAGGAGTTGAACAGCCAAAAGCGTAAGCATGATGCTGAGCGTCCACGGCGAGCCAATCCACGCGAACTCTGGCCGGATCGCGACCAGACCATTCAAGACGGCGATGCTGAGCGCACACGCCGCCAGTGGCGCATTAAGGCCCGCGATGATGATTAGCACCAGGGCGAGAACACTCATCCAAACCATGCCCGCTCCTTCAGTAACCCACTCTCACCACTATACCATGCTTGGCGGGATGGGCGCTCCGCCGGTCGACTGGCGATGCGCCTGCGCGTACCAGTGCGCGACGACCAACTGCATATAGAACGACAGCGGAATGAATAAGATCGAGCCGAAGCCGAGGGTGCAGAAGCTGAACGCGGCGGCGACGAGGCCAATGCCGATGCTGGCTGCCACGATGACGTACCACGGCTTGAAGTTACTGCGGACCTCGCGAATGACCGGGCCTGGCATGGCCTCGCTGAACTGGTTGGTGATCGCGAAGCGCGTGGTCGCCGCCATGATGAAGGGCGTCAGCACCACGACGCCAACCAGGAGCAGGATCGGCACACAGATCGCGACCAAAGCCGCGCCGCCGCTTGGATCACCGCTTTCGGAGTTGGCCGCGCTGATGATCGGGATCATGAGCGGGCAGAGCAGCACCAGCAGCGGCAGCGACCAGATAAACTGGATGATCGCGGCGAGCAGGCCACGAATAAACTGGCTGCCAAATTCGTTCCACTCGGGCAGCGGCGTTTCGCGCTCGTTATTGACGTTGCGGGTTACGTCCATTGCGTAGCCGATCGCGATGAAGTTGACGATCGGGATCAGCGAGATGACGGTGCCGATCAAGAGCTTGACAAGCCACTCCGGATCGCGGGTTACGAAGGTCAGGCCACGTTTCAGATCCATTGATTCCTCCCAAAATAGCTAACGCAGTTTCTACGTGCGATCGCGATATTGCGTTTCAGCCGCTCACGCGTGCCCGAAATGCCTCGAATTTGCGGCGCTGGATCTCACGCGCGGCGGCGTCATACAGCTGCACGACGACGAGCCGCACGTAGAACAGCGTCGAGAGCGTGAGCCACACGAGGATCAGTGTCAGCCAGCCCGACCAATCAAGCGTTTGCAGCGTGACTATCAGCAGCGCCAGCGGCACGAGATACAGCGGCAGCGATTGCAGACGCGTCCCAAAATACACCGCGCGGGACTCGCGCTCGATCGCCTGGCGAAACGGTTTGGCCGAAAGCGCGGCGCCTGCCTGTCCCTCGCTCACGTACATCCGCTTGGCCACGGGCGAGACGCTGCTCAGCCAGACGAGGGCGAGCCACAGGCCGAGGGCAATCAGCGCGGCGGTGCCAAAGATTTGTAGGCCCATGCCTTCAACGCCGGACAGGCTTAGCGCCAGCACGCTGCACAACAGCAGCATGCCGCATAGCAGCACCGGAAAAACGAAGAAGAAGAAATCGATCACAAACGCGAACAGGCCCTGAATCGCCTTGGTGCCGAAATCGTTCCAGCGCGGCAGCGGGCTGGGATAGCCGTTGTTGGTATTCTCGATGCTTTCGATCTGGAAGCCCTCGACAAAGGGATAGCCCACGACCGTCAGCCATAGCGCGCCGCCGATCAGGGATTTTTGCCACCATTGGCGGTCGCGGTGAACAATCGAAAGTGCTGTTTTTAGTGATGGCATGCGCTCATAGCCAGTTAAATGCGAGTGTAGCGGCGTGTTTCAGCGAATGTTCCAGCTTCACGCCGGGCGATTCGGCTGCTCTGACTCTTCGAACGCCGCATCCGGTCCGCTCGCTTCGAGCCAGCGACGCAGCAGCTCCAGCGCGGCAGTCGCTACAAAATCGCTGGCCTGCGGTAGGCCCCAGTCGAAGCCGCGCGCCAGGTAGCGGATCTGCGGGCTGTCTGCGGTGCCCAGCGCCAAATGTACGGTCTTGAAGCTGCCCTCGCCAGGCTCGATCAGCAGTACCAGGCGCGCGTCGGACTTCAGCGCGGCGGCCTCGGCGGCCAGCGATCGTGCCAGGGTTGGGTAGTCGTGGTTCTCAGGAGCGAGGGCCGGCTGGATCGTCGCGTGGACCAGCGCCTGCTTGCCTGCCGAAGTCTCGGTCAGCGTGCGATACACCGGCGCGTTGAGATCGGTCTCGACCAGCGCCAGCTTCACGCCGCGCTCCGCCAGCAGCCGCGCGACACGCTGCTCGACGGTTTCTTCGCCTAGCAGATACGCGCCGAAGCGCTGGCGAATCAGCTCGACCAGCGGCTCGATCAGCGCCTCGGCGGCTTCCCGGCCCTCGCCTTTGGCCGCGATGCGGATCGTGTGCTGGCCGCGCTTGGCGGTGATCCCGACGACCGGATTCTCGCCCAGCATGATGTCGGCGATGCGCTCACCGGCGTCGGCCTCGGTCAAGCCTGAGACGCGCAGCTCACGCACGACGAGCACCTCGTTCAAGCCGTGCTCATCGCGCAGATACGGCAGCAATGCGTTCTCGGTCAGGTAGCTCAGCTCCTGGGGCACGCCCGGCAGCGCGGCGATCAGCCGGCCTTCCGCTGCTGCTCCGCCCTCAGCCACGAACGCGGGCGCGGTGCCGCGCGGGTTGCGGATGATGTGCGCGCCCTGTGGTACGTAAGCCTGCTGCCGATTCGAATCGCTCATCGTGCGCTTGAAGGCGGCGAAGCGCGCCGCGATGTCGTCGAGCAGCGTCTGGTGAAACTCTAGCGGTCGTCCGGTGGCCTGCGCGATCGCCTCGCGGGTCAGATCGTCGCCGGTGGGACCGAGGCCACCCGAGCAGATCACGAGATCCACACGGCCCAGCGCGTCCTGTAGCGTCGTTACGATCTCGGCCAGGTCGTCGCGTACCAGCGTCACGCGCCGGACCGGAACACCGATCGTACCGAGCTGCTGAGCCAGATACGCGCTGTTGGTGTCGACGGTCACGCCGAGCAGCAGCTCCGTACCGATTGCAACAATTTCTGCTTCCATGAATGGTTTGCTTTACCTTGCCGATGTGGCGCTGAGGTGAAACGTTGTCGGAAACGATGCGGCGCTCACGCCAACAGTGCGGAGCGCCCGATTCAATGAAGAACAAAGGAACAAAAGAACAAAGGAACAAACCATAACATTACATATTATGGTTCTAAGTTCTAGGTTCTTCTTCGTTAGACGACAGTCGGTTCGAGCTTATCGCGGTCATCCAGCGGCAGCCCGGCGGGCGCTTTCACCCGCGTGTTGAAATCTGCCCATAGCTCCTGCTCTCGCTCGCGCGCCACGCGCTTGCCCAGCTCCAGCGCGTCGTTCCAGCGCTCACGAATCGTTTCTCGCGCTTCTTCGCCGGATTTGGGTGTACTCAACATAATAATGCCAGCGCCAATGGCCGCGCCTAGTAGAGCGCCGCCGACGAAGCTGAAAACATCCTTCACAATGGCCTCCTTCGCGAAATCTACCGCGATTATAAAGCATATAGCGTGGCAACAAAAGGGCCATGAATAACGAAATAAAGAACCTAGAACTTAGAACCTAGAACTTAGGGGTTGAGCCGGTTGGTTCTAGGTTCTGGGTTCTAGGTTCTCGTTTTAGATCTCTTTGTCCTTTGTGCGCACTTTTTCCGTGACGCGCGCCAGAAAATCAGCGACCGGCATCGGGCCGAGATTCTGGTTGTTGCGCAGCCGCACCGCGACCTGACCGGCCTCCTGCTCTTTGTCGCCGATCACGAGCATGTACGGGATCTTCTGAAGCTGCGCGTCGCGGATCTTGGCGTTCATACGCGCATCGCCGAGATCGAGCTGCGTGCGGATGCCGGCGGCCTTGAGCGTGCGCTCAACCTCGCGCGCGTAGTCGATGTTGCGATCCGTGATCGGAATGATCGACGCCTGCACCGGCGACAGCCAGACCGGAAACGCGCCGGCGTAGTGCTCGATCAGCATGCCGTAGAAACGCTCCCAGGAGCCCGTCACCGCGCGATGCATCAGCACCGGCGTGTGGCGCTGCCCGTCCTCGCCGACGTACTCGCAGCCCAGGCGC
>JAFAYS010001153.1 GCA_019240175.1 Chloroflexota bacterium
CACACCAACCTCGGAGCCCACCGCCACACCACCGGAGCTACCCACCGCCACGCCGATCCCGCCCACGCCGACCACACTGGTCGTCACAGCCCAGCCACGGCCCGCCACGCCGATCGCGGCGCAACCACGGCCCGCCACGCCGACCACGGCTCAGCCAGCGGCGAACGGCGAGCATGTGTTCCCGGTGCGGCCTGCGCGCGCCGCTACGTACGGCTCGTGCCACCACGATTATCCAGCCAGCGATATTTTCGTGCCGATCGGCTCTGAATTTGTGGCGGTCACCGATGGCGTGGTGGAGTTTGTGACGTACACGGATGAGTGGAGCCCGCAGAACGACGATCCGGTCATTCGTGGCGGCATTTCGGTAGCGATGGTGGGCAGCGACGGCGTGCGCTACTACGGCTCGCATCTTTCAGCGGTGGTCGATGGGATTGCACCAGGCGTGCGGGTGGCGGCAGGCCAGGCGCTGGGCAAGACCGGCAAGACCGGCAACGCGGCCAGCACACCGCCGCACCTACATTTCGGCATCTCGCCGCCGACCACGCCCGACGATTGGCAGACGCGGCGCGGCACGATCAATCCTTTGCCATACCTTAACGCCTGGAAGAGCGGCAAAAATGTCACGCCGGATCTTAGCCGCGTTGGCGGCGGCGCTTGTTGAGTCTAGCAATCGTCGCAACAACGTGATCGAACCAGGCTCATTGCACCGGGCGCGCCTGCACCGCGATCTCAGAAAGCGCGGCAAGATCGCGACCATTGGCCGGCGGCGGCGACGACTCAAGGATCACCACACGCAGCCGTTGCGTGCGAATGTCCGGAATCGTAACATATTGGATCGAGCGCACCGCCAGCAGCGAGACTTCGACCCGCTCGCCGCCGTCGAACTCCAGGCGCGCTTTGCGCACGATGCGGCCTTGAAAAAAGCGATCGGTGCCGTCGCAGGGATCGATTTTGTCGAAGCCGGCCACAAGACCAACCTCGGTCACCTGGATCGGCTCGCGAAAGCTCAGCTCGATCCACTCACCACCAGCCGATCCTTGCACGCGCCAGGCGGTATCGGTTTGCCCATCGACGGCCTTGGTCGGATCGTACGAGTTCGAGGTGCCGCAGCCATCCACGCCTTGCGGCGCGAAAGCCGAAGCGTTAACGCTGGCTGGCCGGATCGACAGCGCCTGGCTGGTCGGCGTCGGCTGCGGCGTGCTGGTAGGCGTTTGCGTTGGCGCTGTTGTCGGCTGATCGGTTGGAGCGGTGGTGCTGGTCGGAGCGGTGGTGCTGGTGGGCGTGGGCGGCTCAGACGCGACGGGAATCACGGCCTCCACGATCGCCGTTCCCGTGGGCACTGGCGTGCCACCGTTGGCCCCACGCTCGTCTGGTCCAAACAACGTCCAGGCTCCAAATCCGCCCAGCGCCAGCAGCAACAGCAGCCCACCGCCGAGCAGCGCCCATAATCTGCCGCGTCCAGATTGCTCCGGCACCACAGTTGGTCGAGCAGCTGGGGTTGCGCTGCGGACGGATGTCGGCGGATCGACAACTGTGGCCTCGGGCAAGCTCACCACGCCGGTCTGCTGTGCCCGCCGCAGATCGTCGCGCATAACGCGGGCGCTGGCCGGACGCAGCGAAGGATCAAGCGCCAGCGCCTGCTGCAGCACCGCACTGACCGCCGGCGGAACCTCAGGATTCAGCACATGCGCGGGTTTCAGCGGATCGGGCAGATGGCGAATGGTCGCGCTCGCCCGTACCACCGCGTCGACGGGATAAGCGTTGGTCAGCAGGTTATGGATCGTCGCGGCCAGCGAGTACAGATCGCTGCCGGGACCTGTGCCGGTGCCCTCGATCTGTTCTAGCGGCGCGAACTGTGGTGTGTAGCCGACGATGCTGCCGCCGGTCGTGACGCGCGTCGATTGCGCGGCAAAGCCCTTGGCCAGGCCAAAGTCCAGCAGAACGATCTCGCCGGACTCAAGCAGCTTGAGGTTTTGCGGCTTGATGTCGCGGTGGATTACAGGTGGCTGCCGCGAATGCAGGTATTGCAGCACGTCCAGGATGTGATCCGCCCAGCGCAGCACCTCGTGTACCGGAAACGGCGCGCCACGCTGTTTCAGCAGCGCCGCCAGATCATCGCCGGCAAAATACTCCATCACCAGAAACTGGCCCTGCACCTCGGTAAAATGATCGATCACGCGGGGCAGCGCCGGGTGGCGCATATTTGCCAGCAGCTGCGCCTCGTGCTCAAACGCCCGGCTCAAGTGCTCGCCCTCCACCATCATATGCTTGAGCGCGACACTGCTTTTCAGCCGCAGGTCGATCGCCTCATACACAGCACCCATACCACCACGGCCAGCGAGCCGCACGATCTGGTAGCGTTGATGAACGATCGTGGCCGGTGCAAAGGCAAGCATGGTCAGTTCTCCCAATATTCAATATCGTTGAAGATCCGGATCGTTTAGCTCATAGCAGTGGCAAACATAGCGATCGCATGGCAGCTCGTGTCATGGGCATGGAGCGCAGCTTCAGGCAGCCGAGCAGCACACAAGATCGAGCGCAGGCCAAGCAGCGATCAACACGGTACTCGCTGGCGCAGACTAGCTTATCAGAATCACATACTCAAGCTACGAAAGGATTTTGTACTTCCTGTGGGGGTGGGCAAACCTCACCGAAGCATGAAAACATCCTGGCCGGATACACATCTTAATCTGCTTTAGTATACCGTTTCTCGCGGCCTCGGCAACCGTAGATTTCCAGAATCGCTGTTGGGCAGCAATGATTGTAACACTCGCAGAGGCAAAAATATTGATCGCGTAGGATCTGCGCTACGATCCTACGCGATCAGTCCGCGTATTGCTCTACATGTGGTGAATTGTGATCGGCTGAGGTTTGAAAGCAAGCGCGTGTGCGGAGCCGCTTATGCTCCTGGCTGGCTTCGTCGGCGCTCCTGCACATAGTGGGCGGGATGAGGTGGAATGAAGTCGGTTGGCGCAAATGCTCGTCCGATCGCCGCTCCCAGCTCAGCCGCGCGATATGTGTACATCGCGCCGGTGCCGGGATGCTGAAACATGTAGATCTGCTGGGCGTCTACAAAGCTTGAGTTCATCATGGTCACGAAGCGCAGCGCATAGCCCTCGACGATCGGCACGAGAGTTGGATCGTCGATCAGCAGCTCAAGATAGGTTGGCAGCCTGGGCATGTCGCCGGCAACTGGTGAGACCACTGGCGGGCGTTCAACCGGGCGCGGCGGATCAGCGCTTGGCGGCACAGGATCGCTGAGCGCAGCGCGCAGCCGTTCGGTCTCAGCCCGAACGCGCGACTGCTCGGCACGCTCGGCAAGCTGGGCGCGCTCGATCGCCAGGGCGGTCTGATCGGCTAGCGTTTCCAGCAGATGAAACTGTTGCGGCTCAAGCACGCGGCGCGCGTCGGTGGGCTGCACCGCAACCACGCCCAGCACTGCATTTGAAGCCAGGAGCGGTAGATAGAGCGCCGCCGCGCCGGCGAGTGTGTTGGTGCCCAGGCCCGCCGGCTCCTTGTGGCGATACACCCATTCGGCCACGTCCAGCTCATGGCCCTCGACAGTCACCAGGGCGGGATCGCCGGCGCGAACTGCGAGCTGGCCGGCTGCATCGGGGATCAGCAGCGCCACTCGGCTATCGAAGGTCTCGCCGATGTGCCGCGCCGCAATCGTGAGCAGCGACTCCAGCCCACGCGTCCGCGCCAGCTCCCGGCTCATGCCGTACAGCACCGCCGTGCGCCGCTCGCGCTGCCGCGCCGCATCGGCCTGCTGGCGCAGCTGCACTGTCAACGAGCTGATCACGAGCGCGACCAGCAGCATCACGCCGAACGTCACCAGGTACTCGCTATCCGACACGGCGAAGGTCAGATAGGGCGGCACAAAGCAAAAATCAAAGGCGGCCACACTCAACGCCGAGGCCAGCATCGACGGACCGCGACCGTAGCGCGTGGCGACCAGGATCACGCCGAGCAGATAGACCATGATCAGGTTGGACTGATCAAAAGCGGGGAACATCAGCCAGGCGACCAGCGTGCAAAGCGCGACGGCCAGCAGAGCGCAGACATACGCGGCGCGTGGGCTGGTCGGCTGAAGCCCGTGTACAGGAAGGCCTGGCGTATCGTCGTGCTGGCCGCTGATCACGTAGACATCGATCTCGCCGCTTTGACGCACCAGCGCATCCACCACCGAGCCAAACAGAATCTCCTGCCAGCGCGGCTTGAGCGGCTTACCGACAACGATCTTGGATACGTTGCGCTCGCGGGCATAGGCCAGCACGGCAGCGCTCACCGATTGCCCGCTAAGCGTCACGACTTCCGCGCCCAGCTGCTCGGCCAGCCGCAGCGTACCGATCACCCGATCGCGCTCTGTCGCTGAGCGACGCAGGTAGGCGGGCGTTTCCACATAGACGACCAGCCACTGGGCGCGCAGCGCCGTCGCCATGCGTCTGGTGGCACGAACCAGCTGCGCGGCCAACGGATGCGGGCTGACACACACCAGAATCCGCTCGGCAGCGGGCCAGGTCGTCGCGATCGCATGATCGCGGCGATAATGCTGCATCTGCGCGTCCACACGATCGGCGGTGCGGCGCAAAGCCAGCTCACGCAGCGCGATCAGGTTGCCTTTGCGGAAGAAGTTGCGCGCGGCGGTCGCGGCCTGCTGCGGCACATAGACTTTGCCTTGCTTAAGCCGTTGCAGCAAATCGTCAGGCGGCAGATCGATCAGCTCAACCTCGTCGGCGCGCTCCAAGATCTGATCCGGCACGGTCTCACGTACGATCACGCCGGTGATCTGCGCGACGACATCGTTGAGACTTTCGAGGTGCTGCACATTGACCGTGCTGTACACGTCGATCCCGGCCTGCAGCAGCTCTTCGACGTCCTGCCAGCGCTTGGCATGGCGCGATCCCGGCGCGTTGGTATGCGCCAGCTCGTCCAGCAGCAGCAGCGCCGGTCGCCGGGCCAGCGCCGCGTCGAGATCGAACTCACGCAGCGCCGCGCCACGGTAGTTCGTGCTGCGTGGCGGCACGCATTCCAGCCCGCCGACCAGCGCCTCGGTCTCAGCGCGGCCATGCGTTTCAATCCAGCCGATCACCACATCGACGCCGCCGGTGCGCTGTCCCTGGGCTGCTTCCAGCATGGCGTAGGTTTTGCCGACGCCCGCCGCCATGCCGAAAAAGATCTTTAGCCGACCGCGTGCTTGCTGCTCTGCCGCCTGAACACGTGCCAGCAGGGCATCCGGATTTGGACGGTTGTCGCTCATCGGTTAGCGCAGTTGGTCCAGCGCCAGATTCAGCTGAAGCACATTCACGCGCGGCTCGCCCAGGATGCCCAAAGTGCGGCCCTCGGTGTGCGCGGCGACCAGCTGCCGGACCTGCGCGATGTCGAGATTGCGCGTGCGGGCAACCCGTACTGCCTGGTACTCCGCCGCCGCCGGGCTGATATGCGGATCGAGACCGCTGGCCGAGGCCGTCACCAGATCCACCGGGATCGGCGCGGTGTTGACCGGATCGGCGGCGTGCAGCGCGTTGATCCGCGTTTGCACGCTGCCCTGCGGCCCGATCAGCGCCTCGTTGAGCGGCCCGTAGTTCGAGCCCGACGAGCCGGTACCTGTGTCGGCGTTGAACGCGGTGTAGGGCGCGGGTGCCGTGGCCGATGGACGACTCCAAAAGTAGCGCGGATCGTCGAAGAACTGCCCGATCAG
>JAFAYS010000682.1 GCA_019240175.1 Chloroflexota bacterium
GCCGCCGCCACCGCCGGAGAGCTTTGCGCCGAGTGCGCCGACCTCACGTGCCCCTGTGATCAAGCGCTCTAGCTCAGGCGACGAGACGCCGATCTCGTGCAGCAGATCCTGATTGCGATTCAGCGCCGCTCCCAGCGCAGGCAGATCGCCAGCCGCCAGCTGTTGGCGAATTGCAGCGACGACCTGCCCGATCTCGTTGAACAACCTGTCGAAGCGCTGCGGCTCCTGCTGCCACCGTTCGCGCACACGGCCCACGGTGATATGCGTCGGCGCGTGAACGCCCGTGTCGCCGATCACCAGCGCGAAGGGCGCGCCAATCCGCAGCGGCTCGATCGTCGGGGGTGTACGCCTGCCCTGCTGCTCCTGCCCGCGCACAAACCAGATCGCTTGCTCGTAGCTGACCACCGTGTTGTCGATGCCGCTGGGCGTGCCGTGATAGAAGCGCTCCGACTCATAGACCAGTCGCGAGACTGTGCCTGGATCCAGCGAGCGACCAAGCTGCGCCGACAACGCCTTGACCAGCGCTGCTCCCAGCGCCGCGCCGCTGCCCATGCCGCTGGCGATTGGAATCGCCGATCGCAGCGTGATCAACAGATCCAACGGCTGCGTGACCTGCAATTCCTCGATCACCAGCCGGATCAGCGTTGCCAGCGGATGATCCTGCGCTTCCCGCAGCATGACTGATTCACCAAGATCGGCCAGGTTGAGTCTGATGCCGGCGTCGGGTGCTGCGGCTTCAACCGTAGCCTGCGCCCGAACCTCGGGCAGCGGCAGCGCGATCGCGGGCTGTCCATAGACGACGGCGTGTTCGCCGCACAAGATAACTTTGCCGGGTGCCGAAGCAGTTGTCATAGCTGATCCTATTGCCATTTTAGCACGCTTGTGCTAAAATAATACAGATTATATCTACATAAAGTGCCGTTGGTGCCCCTCGCACCAATTGTATTTGCGCAGCAGCAGATGACAACGTATACTGATCTGGAGCAAAGATCATGAAGGGTACTGCAATGGCAAGCTCTCGCCAGCCCGCCCAGGCTGCTGCACCATCGGCTGCCGGCGAGGGAACAGAGATAAAAAATTACCGGATCGGCGAGCGCATCGGTCAAGATGAGCTTGCGCTGATCTATCGGGCGCGACACCAGACGCTGGATCGTGACGTGCATATTCATGTGCTGCGTCGCTCCGGCTGGGTCGCGATCAGCCGTTTTCAGCTGGCCGCGCGTCTCGCCGCGCGTGTGCAACATCAGCATATTTTACCCGTGCTCGACGCGGGCCACGACGAGCGCTACGGCTATTATCTGATCACGCCGCCGCTCAAGACCAAATCGCTACAAACGATGCTCGACGCGGGTCCGATTCCGCCGCCCGCTGCGGTGCGTATTTTCGCACAGGTTGGCCAGGCGCTCGACGAGCTGCACAAGCACAAGATCGTCCACCGCGACATTCAGCCGCAGACGATCCTGGTGCAGGATGACGGCACTGCCTATCTGACGGGCTTTAGCCTGGCCTGGATTCCCGATGGCCCGGATCTGTCGGAGCTGGACGAGGCCGATTATCTCACGCCCTACGCTGCGCCGGAACAAACCTTTGAGGATCGCACGCCAGAGTCGTCGCTCGACATCTACTCGCTGGGCGCGGTGCTCTACCATATGCTGACCGGCGAAGTCCCGCCCGGCACCGGCATCGAGCCGACCTCGCTGGCCAGCCGCGATCCCCAGCTTGCGCCAGCCGATCGCGTCCTGCGCCGAATGCTCGCGCCACAGCCACATCTACGCTATCCCAGCGCAGCCCAGGCCGCAGCGGCGCTACGTGGAGCGCTGCGCGCCGTCGTGGAGTCAGATGCTGGCGATACAGCGGTAGATGTGCCGGCTCGCGCTGAGTGGCTGGAAAATCCGCTGGAGATCGTGCTGCGGGATCGCATCGATAGCACGTTTCTGGACCGCTCACGTAGCCACGCTGACAAGCTGCACGCCGGCGAAGGTGTGCGCCGCCTGCTGGACGCTTGGAGTGGCGATAGCCCGATCCGCCGTCGACAGCTGGGCCAGGCAATCCGCATCGATCAAATCGTTAGCTACAACGTGTATTTCTACGACCTCAAAATCCTGTACGAAACACGCACGCATCCCGAGAGTCGTGAGCGGCCATTCTCCGGCAGCCGGATCTCAAGTCGCAAGCAGCCGCCGGATCGCTGGCAGATCGAGGTGCCTGCGCCAGATGAACCCTTCGGCGATGTGGCGCAGACCGAGGTCAGCGTGCCGTTCTCGGAGAAGACCAGCGTTTGCCAGCGCTGCAAAGGCGAGACGCGGATCACCTGCGCGAACTGCCAGGGACGCGGCACACTCGATGTGAAGCGCACCGTCAAAACGCCGACCAGCACACACTCAAAGATCGAGACGGTGGACTGCCCGACCTGTAACGGCTCGGCGGTGCTGCCCTGCGATCGCTGCGATGGCACGGGGAATCTGCTGACG
>JAFAYS010000730.1 GCA_019240175.1 Chloroflexota bacterium
TTCGCCGCATCCTGCGCTGGATCGTGCGCGGCGCTGGCCTGTGCGCGGCGGCGATGCTGCTGATCGGCGGCTACTTCTGGATCTCCACACCACTGCCCACGCCCGAAAACCTGCGCGCCCGCGCCGCGATCGGCAATACCCGCATTCTAGATCGGCATGGACAGCTGCTCTACGAGCTGCCCGATCCGCTCAGCGGACGCCAGCGGCCAGTCGCGCTGGACGAGATCCCGCTGGCGCTGCGCCAGGCCACCATTGCGGTTGAGGATCGCACCTTTTACAGCAATCCCGGCGTCGATCTACGCGGCATCCTGCGCGCGGCCTGGCTCAACCTACGCTCGGGCCAGATCGTGGCCGGCGGCTCGACAATCACCCAACAGCTGGCGCGCAACTTTCTGCTCGATCCGCAGCTGACCCAGCAGCAAAGCTTTACCCGCAAGCTCCGCGAGGCCGTGCTGGCGCTCAAGCTCACCGCCAGCTATCCTAAAGACGAGATCCTGGCGCTCTACCTGAATCAAACCTACTACGGTGGTCTGGCCTATGGTGCCGAAGCCGCCGCCCAGCATTTCTTCGGCAAGCCGGTGCGCGACCTGGATCTGGCCGAGTCGGCGCTGCTGGCCGGGCTGCCGCAAGCGCCCTCGCACTACGATCCGGTCAGCAATCAGTCGGCGGCGATCCGGCGTCAGGCCGAGGTGCTCGATGCCATGGCACAGGCCGGATTGATCACACCGGCGCAAGCCAAAACCGCGCAGTCCGAGCCGCTTCAGTTTGCCACCAGCCACACCACGATCCGAGCTCCGCATTTCGTTCACTATGTGCTGGATCAGCTCACGGCGGAGTTTGGCGCAGATACTGTGGCGCGCGGCGGCCTGACGATCACAACCACGCTCGACGCCGATCTTCAGGCTGCCGCGCAGTCGATCCTACAGCGCCAGATCGCCGCGCTGGGCGTACCGCAGAACGGCGGGCCGGATCATCAGGTGCGCAACGGCGCGGTCGTGGTGCTCGACCCCAGCGACGGCGCGATCCTCACGATGGTCGGCAGCCCCAACTTTGGCGACGCGGCCAACCAGGGCCAGGTCAACGCCGCGATTGCGCTGCGCCAGCCAGGCTCCGCGATCAAGCCGCTGACCTACGCTGCCGCGCTAGAGCAGGGCTGGACGCCCGCCAGCACAATCCTGGACGTGCCGACCGCGTTTGAAACACGCGAGGGCCAGCCCTACACGCCGCAAAACTACGATCGCGCGTTTCATGGGCCGCTCTCCCTGCGCGAGGCGCTGGCGACCTCCTCCAACATCTCCGCCGTCCAGCTGCTCGACGCGATCGGCGTGCCCTCGCTGCTGGATATCGCGGCGCGGCTGGGCATCACCACGCTACAGCAGGACAGCGGACGCTTCGGACTGGCGCTCACACTGGGCGGCGGCGAGGTCACACCGCTTGAGCTAACCGCCGCCTACGCCGCTTTTGCCAACGGCGGGCAGCGCGTCACGCCCTACGCGATCGTCGCGATCCAAGATGCGCAAGGGAACGATAGAACCCAGAACCTAGAACCTAGAACCAAAAACGAACAAAGGAACAAAGGAACAAAGGAACAAAGTACCGCTGATTCCCCCTCGCCTGCCGCAGCGGGAGAGGGGCGAGGGGTGAGGGCCATTCCTTCCCCCTTGCCTGCCGCGGCGGGAGAAGGGGGAGAGCCCGTTGGGCTGAGGGATGAGGGCCAGCCCAATCAAGCCCTAAGCCCGCAGGTTGCCTATCTGATCAGCGATATGCTGTCGGATCGTTATGCGCGGATGCGGGCCTTTGGCGAGGTGAGCGCGCTGGACGTGGATCGTCCGGCGGCGGCCAAGACCGGCACCACCAGCGATTGGCGCGACAACTGGACGATCGGCTATACGCCCGATCGTGCGGTGGGCGTGTGGGTGGGCAACGCCGACGGACAGCCGATGGAGAATATCAGCGGCGTCACGGGCGCAGGGCCGGTCTGGCACGAGGTGATGATGGCCGCGCACCGTGGGCTGCCGGCGCGCTCATTCCAGCGGCCTGACGGCATTGTCGAGGTTCAGATCTGCGCCGAGGGTGGCAAGCTTCCGTCGCCGACGTGTCCTGGCGCGAAGCTTGAGCGTTTTGTGGCAGGCACCCAGCCGACGCAGCCCGACGATACACACGTCGTCTTTGCGATCGATCCGGATCTCGACTGCCGAGCGCCCGCCGGCTATCCACACGAGCGGACGGTCATGCGCTCATACCGCCGCCTGCCGCCCGAGGCCGAGACCTGGATGGATCGCGTTGGCATGCCGCGCGTGCCGCAGCAAATCTGCCCGCTGCCCGACGCTACCGCCGACCAGGCAGCCACGGACGCGCAGATCGCGCTGGATGTGCAGGCCGAGCCTGTGCTTAGCTCACCAGTCAGCGGCTCGATCTTTTCGCTCAGCCGCGGCATTCCCACCGAGCGCCAGCAGATCGAGATTCAGGCGCGGGCCGGCGGCGATATCGCAAGCCTGACGATCTATATCGATGGCGCGCCGCTCGCCACGTTTAGCGGACCACCCTACCGCGCCTTCTGGCCGCTCACGCCAGGCTTGCACCGCGCCCATGTCGTCACAAAAGATCGGCAAGGCAGCCAGCGCATCAGTGAGCAGGTGGAATTCGTTGTTCAGCAGCCATAAAGCATAAACCCCGTCTTGGAGGAAGTCGATGAAATCGTTTCGCTCATACCTCACCCGCCGCACAATTGTGATCGCGCTTGTCGCGATCGTGATCGTGGTGCTGGGCGCGACTCTGGGTCCGCTGGCGCTCACCGGGCCACGGATTGTGCGCGTCACGCCCTCCGACGGCGCGACCGACATCAGCCCGCAGAGCGCCTTTCGCGTGGAGTTCGATCAGTGGGTGCTGCCCGCTTCGATCGAGGCCGCGATCGAGCCGCCAGTGCCGCTGACGATCGAGTGGCAGCGCAGCGCCGTCGTGATTAGGCCGCAGTCCGGGCTAAGCTACAACACGCGCTACCGTCTGACCGTAAAATCAGCCCGCAACATCCTTGGCCGAGCGAGCAGCAGCGCCACACCGATCGCATTTGCCACGCTGCCCTACGCCACGGTTGCGCGCTTCGGTCCCGAGCAGGGCACGGCGGACGTCGCCCAGCGCGCGCCGATCACCGTCGAGTTTAGCGCGCCGGTCGTGGCCGCTGAGAAGATCACCGCCGCCGCGCAAGATCCCAAGCTGGCCGACAGTTTGCCGCAGCCACTGGCGCTCTCGCCGCAGCAAGCCGGCGTGGGCCGCTGGCTTTCGCCGACGCTCTACGGCTTCTATCCCGAGAACGGCCTGCACGCCGCCACGACCTACACCGCCACCGTGCGCGCCGACGTGACCGCCGATGGACGCACGCGGCTCGAAAAGCCTGTCAGCTGGCAGTTCACCACCGAGGCTCCACTGCTGGCCGGGACGCGTCCCTTCGATGGCGCGACGGATGTGCCGACAACCAGCGAGATCGAGGCACGGCTTGCGCCCGACGTCGACAGCGGCTCGGCCAAAGATCATTTTGCACTCTACCACGTCGCGAGCGGCGCGCAGGTGCAGGGCACCGTCGAGACCAACGCGGGCAGCCTGCGCTTCAAGCCTGCCTCGCCACTGGATCGCAGCGCGCGCTACGAGGCCCGGCTCGCTCCCGGCATCCGCACGACGACCGGCGCGGTGCTCAACAACGACCAGCTGAGCTGGAACTTTACGGTGATGGGCGATCTGGAAGTGGCGCAGGTCGAGCCGCCGGTTGATACCGCCGAGGTTCTGACGACCACCAGACGCATCAGCGTGCGCTTCAATCATCCGGTCGTGGCCGTGACCGCGCTGGACGCGCAGGCCAACCAGCCGCAGCCGCTGCAGATCAGCCCGGCCATTCCCGGCGAGGGCCGCTGGCTCGATACCAGCACCTACGTTTTCTCGCCTACGACGACGCTGCCGCCAGCCACACGCTTCGAGGCGCGAGTGAGCGCGGGGCTGCAAGATCAGACCGGCGGCACGCTGGCTAACGAGTACACCTGGAGCTTTAGCACGATCCAGCCGATCGTGGTGCGCACCAGCCCCATGCCCGACGATCGCTTTGCCAGCCCGCGCGATGCCTTACGAATCGAATTCAACCAATCGATGAGTCTCGACAGCCTGCGCGGCGCGATCCAGCTGCAGCACGCGGACTCCGGCGCGAATGTCGCCGGCACGGTCGCGATGAAAGACAGCATTGCCACGTTTATGCCCGCCGAGTCGCTAGAGCGTGGCGCTACGTACGTCCTGTCGATCGCGCGCTCGGCACGCTCAGCCGACGGCGCAGGCGCGCTCAAGAACGACCACGCCGCACGCTTCCGCGTCGCGCCGCTGCCACGCCTGGAAGACACCCTGCCGAAGAACGGCCAGACCAATGTCGAGGTCGGCATGGGCGTTACCGTGAACTTCAGCACGCCGATGGACTGGGCCAGCGTCGAGAAAAACCTCACGATCGATCCCAAGCCGACCCAGATCTACACCGGGACCTATGAGTCGCAGCTCACGCTGGGCTTTCGCATGCAGCCTGAGACCGACTATCGCGTCACAATCGGTGGTGCGTCCAGCGATCGGGACGGCGTGGCGCTCGGCGACGACACCTCGCTGACCTTCCGCACCGGCTCGCTGCCTCCGGCGCTCTCGATCATCGGGCAGGATCAGATCGGCACCTATAACGCCCACGTTCCGGCGCGTGTGCCGCTGCGGCATGTCGGCACGCCAACCGTCAGCTACCGGCTGGCGCGCGTGGATGTCGCGCAGATTCCCGAGCTGCTGTCCAGCTACGATGCCTGGCAAAACTTCCAGCCGCCGCAACCCACCGTGATCAAAGAAGGCCAGCAGCAAATGCCCGGCGACCGCAACGAGCAGCGCATCGATCTGCTCGACCTCGGCAAGCTCGATCCCGGCGCGTATTATGTCGACGTGCGCGGACCTGGCAGCGCCGCCGATCGCCGGCTGATGATCGTCAGCCCCTACGCGCTCACGCTCAAGCGCAGCGCCGACAAAGTCTTCGTCTGGGCCGTCGACCTGGCCACCGGCTTGCCGGTGGGCGAGCTGCCGCTGCTGGGCAAAGTCGTCACCTACGACACCGCAAGCTACTCCGGCACGGCGCAGCTTGAGCTGCGTGAGCTTGGCAGCACCGACGACGAAGGCATTCTGCATACGAACTTCGCCAGCAGCAACGCCTACGATCCGCTCTACGTCTGGTCGCCGGTCGGCAAGGATTTTGCGTTCACGACGACGAATTGGAGCACCGGCATTGGCGCGTGGGACTTTGGCCTGCCCGCCGACTATGGTCGCGGCCCGATCGCCGGCAGCATCAGCACCGATCGTCCGCTCTACCAGCCCGAGCACACCGTGTATATTCGCGGCGCGCTGCGCACCGATCACGACGGTCGCTACGCGCTGCCTGACGCCGGGCAAAAAGCCCATCTATTGATCAACGACCCGCAGGGCACGGCGGTGATGAGCAGCACGCTGTCGCTGAGCGAGTTCGGCACCTTCAACAGTGAGCTGACGCTGGCGCGCAGCGCGAAGCTCGGCGGCTATACGATGCTGGTGCGGCTGGCACAAGACCTGAACAAGCCCAACCAGCCGCCCGCCGCGCAGGGCGTCTTCACGGTCTCGGAATATCGCAGGCCGGCCTTTGAGGTCACCGTGAAGCCCGCCAAGCCGGATCTGATCCAGGGCGAGACGATGGAGGTCGAGGTCGCGGCGCGCTACTTCTCAAGTGGCCCGGTGGCCAACGCTCCCGTGCGCTGGCGACTGCGCGGCTATCCTTCCTTCTTCCGCAGCGAGACAAACCCCAACTTCAGCTTCGAGGACTTCGACGATGCCTACGAGGCCTATCACTGGTTCGAGAGCGGCAGCGGGCCGCAGGGCAGCGAACTGGTCAGCGAAGGTACGGCCAAAACCGACGCCCAGGGACGGCTCATGCTGCGCCTGCCGGCAGAGCTGGGCAAGACCAATCACAGCCGCACGCTGACGCTCGACGTCGAGATCACCGATGTCGACGGCCAGGTGATCGCCGGGCAGGGCAGCGCCGACGTCCATGCCGGCAGCTACTACATCGGTTTGCGGCCCGAGGGCTACGTCGCCGAGGTTGGACAGGCGCAAACAGTCTCGCTGATCACGGTCGATCCGCAGGACAAGATCGTGCCGCAGCAGGCGCTGGAAATCGGCATCTACCAGCGCGAGTGGTACAGCGCCCGCGAGCAGGGCTCGGATGGACGGCTCTACTGGACCTCGAAGTTTACCGATACGCTGGTCGAGACCCAAAAGGCCACCACCGACGGCCAGGGACGCGGCAGCATCCGCTTCACGCCCACGCAGGGCGGCAACTATCGCATTGCCGCGACGGGACGCGACGCAGCCGGTCACACGATCAAATCCAGCGTCTTCTCGTGGGTCAGCGGCGGCGAAACCTTCTGGGGCGTCAACGATACCAACCGCATTGATCTGATCGCCGACAAAGCCAGCTACAAGCCCGGCGAGACCGCCAAGATCCTGGTGCCCGCGCCGTACAAAGGCATGACCGCACTGATGACGATCGAGCGCGGCGAGGTGATCCAGCACCGGTTGCTCACAATCGGGGGCACAACCGAGCTGCTGGAAGTGCCGATCACCGCCGATCACGCGCCGAACATCTACGTGTCGCTGGTGCTGGTCAAAGCGGCGGATCAAGAAGTGCCGGTGCCGGATCTGCGCGTCGGCCTGATCAATCTGCCGGTCTCCACCGAGCAGCAGGAGTTGACGATCGCGGTCACGCCCGACAAAACCAGCGCCGGGCCACGCGATGAGGTGACCTACACGATCAAGGCGACCGATCACACCGGCAAAGGCGTCAAGGCCGAGGTCGGCGTGGCGCTGGTCGATAAATCGGTGCTCTCGCTGGCCGACGATCCCAACCCGACGCTGCGCCAGGCTTTTTACGAGAAGCGACCGCTGGGCGTCTTCACGGCGCACTCGCTGACGACGCTGATGGATCGCGTCACGCTGCGTATCCAGGCCAGCGCGAAAGGCGGCGGCGGCGGCGCGGCCAGCGATCCGCTGGTGCGGCGCGAGTTCCCCGACACCGCCTACTGGAATCCCTCGGTGGTCACCAGCGACGACGGCACGGCCAAAGTTTCGCTGCGCCTCCCCGACACACTGACCACCTGGACCATGACCACGCGTGGCCTGACGACTGATACGCGCGTCGGGCAGGCAACCACGGATCTAATCGCCACCCGACCGCTACTGATCCGACCGTCGCTGCCGCGCTTCCTGACCGTTGGCGACCAGCCCACGCTTCAAGCCGTGATCCACAACACCTCGTCGTCGGCGATCGAGGCCACCGTGATGCTCGATCCCGGCGAGATCGTGCTGACCGCGCCCAAGCAGCAGACCGTGAACGTGCCCGCCGGTGGTCAAAGCGTCGTACGCTGGACCGCCGAGGTACCGAAAGCCGGCGAGACCACGCTGCGCTTCACGGTGCAGGGCGGCGGTTTGGAAGACGTGATCGAGCAGAAGCTCACAATCCAGCGCTTCGTCACGCCCGAAGTCGTGGCCAGCGCCGGCCAGGTGCAGGGCACGATCGTCGAGACACTGCAAACGCCGGACGACAACCAGCAGGGCGAAGTGCGGTTAGAGATGGTGCCGACGCTGGCCGCCGGTATCGAGAGCGGCCTTGAGTATCTTGAGCAGTATCCCTACGGCTGCACCGAGCAGACCGTGAGTCGCTTCCTGCCCAACGCTGTCACCTACCGGCTCTACAAGCAGATGGGCATCGAAAACCAGGCGCTCAAAACCTCGCTTGAGCAAAATCTGACGGTCGGCATGCAACGGCTGGCCAGCTTGCAGCAGCTTGACGGCGGCTGGAGCTGGTGGAATGACGGCGACACCGATCCGTATTTATCGGCGTACGTGGTGCAGGGCCTGCTCGAAGCGCGCAAGGCCGGCTACGGCGTCGATCAGCAGATGCTCGATCGCGGCCTGGCCTTCCTCCAAAACGTGCTGGACAGCGGTATGCTCAACGATCGGGCAAAGCCGTGGCTCAAAGAAGCACGTCCCTACGTGCTCTACGTGCTGGCCGAGGCCGGCAAGGCCGATCGCGGACGCACAATCGCGCTCTTTGATGAGCGGCATACGCTGGCGATCTACGGGCGCTCCTACCTGCTGATGACGCTGCACACGCTCGGCAACGAAGACGAGCGCATCCGCACGCTGGTCGGCGAGCTGATGAGCAGCGCGGTGCTCGGCCCGACGCACGGCCACTGGGAAGAGCGCGAAGCGCACTACTGGAGCATGAACACCGACACGCGCACCACGGCGCTGGCGCTTCAAGCTCTCGTGCGCAGCGATCCCGACAACTTCCTGGTGCCCAACGCCGTACGCTACCTGATGAGCGTCCGCGAAGACGGCCACTGGCGCAGCACGCAGGAGACCGCGAGCGCGCTGATGGCATTGATCGAGTACACGGCGCAGACCGGCGAGCTTGAGGCCAACTACAGCTACAGCGCCGCGCTCGACGGCAAGGTGCTCAGCAACGGCAAGATCGACGGCAGCAACCTGACCGATCCGATCAATGTCGTGATTGCGCTGGCGGATCTCAAGGCGGGCGGCGCAAGCCAGCTCACGTTGGATCGTCAGGGCGACAAAGGCCGGCTCTACTACACGCTGCGCATGCGCTACTACCAGGACGCCGCCGACGTGCAGCCGCTGGATCAAGGGTTGGCTGTCCAGCGCGAGTACAGCGCCGTCGATAGCACGACGCTCACGGCAACCGGCGAACTGATTAAGCAGGCTAAGCTGGGCGATGTCGTCCAGGTGCGGCTGACTCTGACGGTGCCGGAAAATGTGCGCTATCTGGCGGTCGAAGATATGCTGCCGGCTGGCCTTGAGGCGCTGGACACCAGCCTCAAGACGGTCAGCGATTTCGCCCAGGGCCCGGAGTTCGACAACGCCGCGACCGAATATCCCGACTGGTGGTATTTCAACCAGACCGAGATCCGCCACGATCGCGTCGCGCTTTTCGCTACGGATCTGCCGAAAGGCACGTATCACTACACCTATCTCGCGCGCGCAACCACGCCCGGCAGCTTCCAAACGTTGCCCGCGACGGCCTACCAGATGTACGCGCCCGAGGTCTTTGGCCGTAGCGCCGGAGCCGAGTTCGTGGTGACCGCGCCATAAGCCAAAGGGAAACAATCAACCAAACACAAACCAGGCCGGGAAATTCCCGGCCTGGTTTGTGTTTCCGACGATCGTTAGGTATGTCTTATTTGGGCTGCGTGGTGTCCGTCGGCAGGTAAACCTCGTAGGTCACGCCGCCAACCGCCTCTTCGATGCCTTCCGAGAACTGCACGATCTCGATGAAGTATGGCTTGCGGCTGGTCGAGATCTCGCCCGACTCGATGCCGAGGTTGGCCTGGAAGGCCTTATCCGGCTCAAGCGCCAGGCCCTCGAAGGCCGCGCCGTTCGGGTCGGTGATCTGGAACTGCGTCTCGCCCACGCGCTGGAAGCCACGACCCTTGCCGCCGGCCTTGAGCCAGGCCTCGGTCAGCTCAGGACCAAGATCCAGGGTCACCTTGCCGTGGCGCAAGAACGGATCTTGCAGCTGCTCACGCGGCTCGCGAACCACAATCGTGGTCGGGCGCAGATCGGTGAGCGGGTTGCGGATCAGGACCGGGTTCAAGATGGGCCAGTTGAACAGCAGGTTGACGATGTTCATGTTGCGCCACGCGATGTTGTTGTTGTAGCGCGTGTTGTAGTTGACGTCTGAGGTTTCGCCGTAGGTCATCGGCTCCAGCGCCGACTCCCAGCGCACCAGCACGCAGTAGTGGCCGGTTGCCGGCGGGCTCCACGGCACTTTGACGTCCAGCGTGCCGCCAGCAGCCAGGCTCGCCACCGAGACCGCGCCGATCTGGGTCCAGTTGGTCGGCCAGGCCAGGCCAGCCGATGCATTGGCGATGTAGAAGCGCACGACACCGCTGCCCGCGATGTGACCACGGTTACGCAGGCGGGTCCACATGTAGTTGGTCTGGCCGAACTCCGGGTTCTGGTGCGAGCCAGCGGTGTTGCTGGTGCGGTTCCACACGTCCGGGCTTTCCCACATGTTCATCGCGGCGGTCGCGGCATCAGGCTCGCGGCCCGTGTCGGCGGCCTTGTCCTTGATCCACACGTCGGGCTTGAAGCAGTGGAGCAGCAGGTTCGGCGTGCCAGCCGGGTTGCCGGTGATCAGGCCGGCAGTTGCGTTGTTGGTCAGCCAGGCTGTGACCGCCGCCGGGGGCACGCTGCCGTTGTGCTGGAGATAACCCGCCGCGCAGCCCGCGATATGCGGTGAGGCCATCGAGGTGCCGCTGATCGTGTTGGTGCTGTTGCTCAGCCAGGTCGACTTGATCGCCGAGCCGGGAGCATACGCGTCAACACAGGTGCCCCAGTTGGAGTAGCTCGCCTTGGCGTCGGTCTTGGTCGAGGCCGCCGTCGTGTAGGCGTTCGGCACGCTGGCCGGCGAGTAGTTACAGGCATTCAGGTTATCGTTGCCCGCCGCCACCGCCGTGAAGATGCCCGAGTTGATCAGGTTGTTGGTCGCGGTATTGATCGAGGTCGAAAAAGCGCCGCCCAGCGACATGTTCGCCACAGCGGGCTTGACCGCGTTGGCGGTGACCCAGTTGATGCCCGCGAGCACACCCGAGAGCGAGCCGGAGCCGGCGCAGTCGAGCACGCGCACGCCGTAGAGCTTCACAGCCTTGGCGACGCCGTAGGTCGTGCCGCCGATCGTGCCGGCGACATGCGTGCCGTGGCCGTTGCAGTCGGTTGCCGGCAGCGTGCCGTCCACCGCGTCATACGCATCGAAGGCCCGGCCACCAAAGTCGGGGTGCGTCGTCAGAATGCCGGTGTCGATCACGTAGGCCCGCACGCCCGAGCCGGTCAGGTAGTAGGTGTAGCTGTTCGAGAGCGGCAGGTTGCGCTGGTCGATGCGGTCCAGGCCCCACGGATCGCCGTTGATATCCATCGGCTGCGTCACAGAGGCCTTATAGACCTGATCCTGCTCCACATAGTCGACGTTCGGATTGTTGCGAATCGCCCGAAGCTGGGCCGCATTCAGCGTGGCCGAAAAGCCGTTGATCGCCGCCGCATAGGTATGCTTGGGCGTGACGCCCGCCGCCTCAGCGACCGAGCCGGCGTTGATGCTCGGCCCATCTTTCAAGACGACGATGTATTGATTGGGAATACCATCCTTCTGGGCAAGCTTCAGCGAAGCCAGCTTGGCTGTGCTGGGCTGTGCAAAGCTTGAGGGAGCAAGCAGCACATTGAAGACGAAGAGCAGAACTGCGGTCAGCCGAACGAAACGATTCATCAAGAGCCTCCAAAGCCAATTGATATTGAAGGAGCACGTCGAAGATCCGATACCTGCTGTGTGACAAACCCAGGTCACACTAAAGATCACTGCGAAACAGCGCATCGTCGGCACCTGTGCCCTTGGGAGCCGCTGCTGGGGGCGGACAGCGGAAAGGCCGGTAACCGCAACGCTTGGGACGGGCGCGAGATGCATGTTCTAAGCTCGTGGGGTGATCTTGAACAACATCAACGCCAGACTCGGGTAAACCTCCTTTGATGAGCTACGAAAACCGGTGCGCTTGCATCGTGACATGAAGGTAAAGTGTTGTATAGAAACCATGCCCGATGTTGGGCTGCTATCTCTAAGACGCGTTAACTTATTTCAACCTTTCCTGCTTCCGTAAAAATGAGTAAATTCGCTCGAACCGGTTCAAAGTAGTGCTCTGAAGCGCGGCGCTATAGCTCCCACCGAGCACAAAAAAACCGGCTAGCAGCAAAAGCTGTTAGCCGGTTTCGAGGTTGCGCTTGGGCCGAGGTTGCGCTACAGCAGGCGCTACTTGAAATAGCCCAGCGCCAGAGTCGCGCCGTTGCCGTTGAATGCCTGCGGACCGATCGCGATCCAATCAAGCGCCGCGCCGCGCTGACGAGTCTGGATCGGCTTCCACACGCCCTGCTCCAACCGCAGCACAACCAGACGCTCCTCCGAGATCCGCAGCCGATTGAGCAGATCCTGGTTATAGCTCAGCCGCAGCGCCAGCGCCGGATCATAGCGCGTGCCGCTCCAGGTGAGGCTGCTATTGCCATATGCTGCCACCGGCTGCACATCGATCGGCGTGTCGATCAGGCCAGCCACATTGGTGGGCAGCGCCGCCGTAGGGCTGAGATTGGTAGGAATCGCGCTGCTGTACAGCAGGTATGAGTCAGATTTAGCGCTGGCACCTGCGATCGCCATGGCGGTGAGATCGGCGGAAGGGTCAACGGTGCGCTCCATCAGCGGCGCATGGCCGGTGATCGTCGCGGGGCCAACGCCGCCCGCCAGCTGGTACCAGGCGATCGTTTCTTCCGCCGCCTCGCCGGTATCCGCCGAGCGCGCATAGATATAGCCGTACTCGGTCAAGCCGGCACCGCCCGGAAAATTGAAGGTATGCACAAAGCTGCCGCCGCTCAGAACCGGCGTTACCAGTGGCTGGCAGTTACCGCCCGAGGGACAATACGCCAGGCGTACGCTGCCCGTCATACCGGCGCAGTCGCGCAGCCGCACCGTCAGCTGGGTCACCTGCGATGAGCTACCGCTGGTGGTGATCGTCGGCGTGATGCTCATGCACGGCTTCCAGCTTGTGCGCTGAAGCGGCAGCTCGTTGAGCGACGTCTGACCTATCGTGAGCGGCGCGGCGTCGGAGTCGGCGACAAAATGCGCGCCTGTGTGATCGTACATCACCACCACCGCGCGATCTTTGGCCGGATCTTCCACGCCTAGAAACGGCAGCGGCGCGGCTTCATCCGTGGCGATCGAGCCCTGGCCGATGATGCGCTGCGGCGATCCAGTGGAGTTCATGCGCACCATATAGCCGGCACCGCTCAGCTGCCGCCCTGGCAGAATCAGGTTGCGCACTTTGACATTTGCCGATGAGTGCAGCGGCAGCGTGGAGACGCCGCTGATCGACACCGACAGCGGCACCGACGCGACCGGCGACGGCGAGGCGAAAGGCACCACGCTGGGATAGAAGCGCGCGACGGTATCCCAGTCGGACTCGCCATGCACCCACATCTGCGGCGTATTGTCACAGGTGCCGCCGTGCGCGCCGCCGTGCCAGACTTGCCCGGCGCGGTAATGGTAGGCCATCAGCGAGTCGGTTTTATAAATATCGGGATCGCTGGCAGGAATGCCGGGCAGATGCCGCCCGCTGGTTGTGCAGTAGGTCGGAGAAAGATCGTGCTGGCGGTAATACTCATCGTACAGGTAGAGCGCATAGTGCGCCCACTCATGGCCGATCGTGCGATAGCCGTCGCTCATCGACCAGCCGCCGCAGCGCGCGCCCGTGCCGTCCCACAGCCGGCCCAGATGGATCGCGCCTGGATAAAACGTCTGGCTGAGACCCGTGTGCGGGCTGGCGTAGGTCATCGGCGCGCTGACGATACCGCCGACAAAGGCTTTGGGACGGTAGCTGCTGTCGGCCAGCACGCGAATATTGGCGCTGCTCCAGTTCGCGCCGCCGGTATAGATCGTCACCGTACCCAGCCGCATCTGACTATTGGTATACAACGCCAGATAATCCGAGGCCTTGTTCAGGCCGGACACCAGCTCATTGAGATAGTTGCCGCCGGCGCTGGCTGTCGAGCCACACTGCGATGTGAGCAGATCTTGTTGCACGAGATCGCTGGTGCCGGGCTGCCATTCGAGCGATACCGTCACATTGAAGGTGATCGGTGTCGCCGTGGTCTCGGCAGTTTTAGCCACGGTTGCCGGGAATCCCGCCAGCAACAAGGGCAGAAAAAGCAAGCATTGTACAAAGCGTCGCATCCAACTTGGTCCTTTCATTGAAAGCTTCGTGGATAACGAGGATGACTGGGTAGGTATGTTAAAGACGATCGATTCGTAGTTTACCTTTCCTTTACATATGAGTAGAATATAGAGGTTTTATGTTTCATTTACAACTAGTGGATGCTATGCCGCCTGATCGGATTTCGCGCGGCCAGATCCACTCGCTGGCTCGCCCCCCACTTGGATAATTGCCTTTACGGCTTGTGCTGGCCGCGTATCCACCGACGATCGTGCTCACGGCACTGCACGCGACGTAGCCAACCGGTTGAAAGCACACCTATGGATCAATGTTTCATTCGCGACCAGTTCGCCTGCCTGACAGCGAGCCACGACGAGCTGCTTGAAGCGGCGGCGCTGCTCGAAACCTTCGATCTGCCCGCGCTGGCGGCCTTGCTCGACCAGCCACTCGTCGCGATGCCACCCGAGCTGATCGCCGCCGGAGTCATATGCCGCGCGGGGCTGGAATTTCGCCTTGATCCTGCGGTCCAGGCCGACGTACAGCAGATTCTGCAACAAGCGCCGGAGCGCCAGCGCGCGCTGGCGGGTCGTGCGGCAGCTCACTATGCCCAGCGACTGACTAAACCAGATCTGCATGATCGCGAGGCGCTTGAGGCGACAGCTATGCATTATGTCGAGCAATACTGTGAGCTGTTGATCCAACAAGAGCCGACAGGCCTGGCCGATGCGCTGGCGGATCTGCCACTGGACGCGGTAAAAAACCCGCACTACCAGTATCTGCTGCGCTATTATCGTGGGCTGAGCTTTGGGCTCGTGGAGCAGTACGCGGCGGCGCGTGCGGAGTTCAGGGATCTGCTGGGTGAGGCGGCGCTAGAGGACGGCCTGCGCGCGCGGCTGCTCAACTCCGAGGGCACGTTTGCGCGGCTTCAAGGCGATTACCAGCAGGCACGCGATAGCTTTCAGGCCAGTCACAACCTGTGGCGGCGGCTTGGCAACCCGGCGCGCGAAGGGCTGGCGCTGATGAATCTCGGCATTCTGAGCTACTACCTGCAAGAGTATACCGGCGCCGAGCGGCAGCTAACCACCAGCCTGGAGCTGTTTCATCAGGTGGAAAACGTCCACTGGCAGGCGATGGCCTGGACCAATCTGGGGCTTGTGGCGCGCGATCTGGGCCACTGGGAGCGATCACTCACGGCCTTTCGTCAGGCGGCGGCGATCTTCGAGCGCGACGGGCCGATCGATTTTCTGGCGCAGGTCACCAACAATATCGCCGAGGTTGAGCTGCTGCAAGGCCAGTTCGAGCGTGCCTATGCGCACTTCCAGCGGGCGCTTGAGCAAATGTGTACGCGGACCTACGCCGTCGATGCTCAGCTTGGCTTAGGTTTGATCCGCCAGGCGCAGGGCGACGATACCGCCGCGCTGACGCACTACCGCGCCGCGCTGGAAATTGTGCAGGCGCTGGGCCGCCGCGAGATCGTCGCGCAGGTGCAGTACCGCATTGGCCATGCCGAGCAGCGGCGGCAGAATCCGGCGCTGGCGCTGCGTCACTACGCGCTGGCGGTCGAGGCGATCGAGGCGGCGCGTGCAACCACCTCCGACGAGTCGCTGCAGATCAGCATCATGGGTCGCTGGCAGCAGGTGTACGAGGCGGCGATCCTGCTGTGTTTGGAGCGCGGCAATTTCGCCTGTGCCTTCGACTACGCGGAGCGCGCCCGTGCCCGCGCCTTCGCCGATATGCTGGCCCGGCATAATCCCAGCCTCAAGCCCACCGACGCCGAGCCGATCACGGCGCGCGAAGCCCAGGCACTGCTGCCGGACGGCACCGTGCTGCTGGCGTATGTTGCGACGGGCTTGAACAATCCCGAGAACGCGCTGCTCAAAGCCTGCGATCCGCAGGTGCGCGCCTGCCTGGAAACGCCAGCCCGGCTGCTGCTGCTGGCGGTAACAGCCAGCGAGACGCGCGCCCACGACTGCGCGCTCAACCCGAACGTTTTTCAAGCCTCGTCACCGTATCTGGCCGACGGCCAGCGCTTTCTCGCGCCTAACCTGCTGCGCCGGGTGTATCGCGCCTTGATCGCGCCAGTCGCGGATCTGGTCGCCGGATCGCAGCAAACGGTGATCATTCCCCACGGGCCGCTGCATCAGCTGCCATTCGCCGCGCTGCTCGACGAGGCCACCGAGCCGCTGCTGGAACACGGGCCGAATCTGAGCTACGCGCCCAGCGCCACGGTGCTGCTGCGCGCCGGACGCTCACTCGCCCAGCCGACGGATCTTTGTCTGGCGGTGGGCTACGACGGCGGCAGTGATCGCAAGCTGCGGCACGTCGAGCCCGAGGCCGCGACGGTCGCCGCGATCTGTGGCGGTGATGCAGCCTGGCATGGACATACCGGCATTCAGCGGCAGCTGCGATCCGAGGTGGGCCGCTACCGTTGGCTGCACTTCGCCTGTCACGGCGAGTTCGACCACGACGATCCGCTGCGCTCGTGGCTGGAGATCGGGCCGGGCGAGAAGCTGAGCGCCGCCGATGTGCTGGCGCACTACCAGCTTCAGGCCGAGCTGGTGACGCTCAGCGCGTGTCGCAGCGGGCTGAGCCGGGTGCTGCGTGGCGACGAGCCGATGGGCCTGGTGCGGACGTTTTTACGCGCGGGGGCGCGGGCGGTGCTGGTGACGCTGTGGATGGTTGAAGATATTTCAGCGCGGCTGCTGATGGAGCATTTCTACACGACGCTGCTAACCCAGCAGCCCAGCGATCCGGCAACCGCACTGCGCGCCGCCCAGCGCTATCTGCGCCAGCTGAGCACAGCCGAGATCGCCGAGTGGCTGGCGGGCAAAGGCGAGCCGCTGCCGGAACACGTGAAGGCCGAGCCAACGGCCCAGCCTTTCGCCAATCCGATCTTTTGGGCGCCTTACGTGCTGGTCTGCGGCGGATTGCCCGCGTTGACTTCGAGCTGAAGCCCATCCAGCGCGGCGCGGGGAACGCCGGCAAACACGGCCTCGCCCCAGGGATCGGTGGTGGCCTCGCGCTGCTCGCCGTCGATAATGATCCGCACCACGATCCCGGCCAGCTCCGGCCACTCGCGGTCATCCAATGATACCTGCGAGCGCAATGCACACAGCTCGGGCGCGTCGTGCTCCTCGTAGATGCTGAGCTGGATCTGGATCGCATCAGCAGGCTGATCCAGCGTCATGGAAAGCAGCGGTATGTCGCTGGCAATGCTGCGCAGCGCCAGAGCGGGCGTTGGCGGCGGCAGCAGATCGAGCAGCGCCTGCGAAAGCCTGATGCGTAAGCGCTGCGGCGCGATACGCTCGACGGCCTCCACCAGTCGCCGCTGAAGCAAGGTTGCGCGGTCTGGCTGCAAAAAGCTCAGATCCGGGGCAGGAACCCGAATCTGGCTCAGCGTTGTCACATCGGCGGTGCGCGCCTCGTAGACCAGCGCGTAGGAGGCGGCACAGGCCACGCAGCTATCCAGATGCTGGGCCACGGACGGAAATAGCCGCGCGTAGTCGCGCCGGGCTAGCTGGGCATCAATATACGCTTCCAAAGCGTCGAGACAGGCGCTGTGCTCGGTCTCGGTGTGCTGGAGTGTTATAGTTTGGGCTAAGCGCTGGGCTTGCTTCTGTGTCCATTCATCGAAGCTCATCCCGTCTCCTCTCTACAATGCTGTCAAGCTGGAGATCGTTCGTATGACTGCGCGGCTCCGGCTAACCAGATTTCGATGCCGCGCCGTACTACCAGATATACTGCTAAGACGCAAGCAACAATCGCTCCCTTTCCTCAAGGCTCCAGAAGCTCGCGCAGACGCTCCATCAGCGCCGGATCACGACGCAGCGCCGCCAGGTTTTTGGCGCGTGTGACTTGAATATGGCTCGGGCGGATCTCCTGGCTTGTGCGCTCGGTCTCGGCTCGCGCCAGCACCTCGTCGGTCTGCTCGTCAAAGTACCGCCCGATCACCACGCGCTGTGAGCGCTCGCTGAGCGGCCCGTGCAGGATCAGATCGTAGAGCAGCTCGCGAATGTCGATCACGCCGTTCAGCTGCTCCTGCGAGGCCAGCCAGGGCGCGTGCTCGTCGTCGATATCGATCGCCAGCACGCGGCGGTGCTCCGGCTTGCGCAACTCGTCGAGGACCACACGGCGCGTCACCTGAGCCGCCCAGTCGCGAAAGACATCGGGATTGCGGCACTGCTCCAGGCTGCGATGGATTTTGATCAGCGCTTTTTGGGTGCAATCGGATGCGAGAGGAGTTGGATCTCGCTGCGTACGAAGCATCGCATAGGCGATACGGTACAGGTAGGCCCACAGGTGCTGAAACGCCTCAGCTTGAGCATCGGTGCCTTCCTGCTGACAGGCAAAATAGAGTGTGCGATCGTCAACGGTCTCATCCACGATGCGTACCCCTCAGCAAAAGATATCGCGCTATTGTAGCATAGGCCACTGGCGGCCCTCGGCTGGCGGAAAAATGCAGGCGTGGGAAGTGAGCAGGCCCTCATCCCCTGCCCTTCTCCCGTTGCGACAGGAGAAGGGGGTAGCGGTACTGCTTTGTTCTGTTGTTCTTTGTTCTGTTGTTCTCCTAGGTTCTTGGTTCTTGGTTCTTGGTTCTTCGGTCCCTGCATCCAGATCGCCTGCCGCCGACGAATATTGAGCAATCGACCTATGCATGTTCAAACCGTCACAGTGGAAGATAAAACCTGGTACAACACTTATATGGACCAATCAGGACGCGATCGATCATAGCGTGACGGCAGGAAAACCTGGCTCGCTCAGCGGAA